>JAJRQS010000216.1 GCA_024280135.1 Bacteroidota bacterium
TGCGAAAGCCCAAGACCTCGTTTATATTGATTTGCATAAAACGTTTATCAATAAAAACGGAGAGTTGGACGAGAAATATACTCATGATGGCATCCATTTGAATGGAAATGCGTATCTAATTTGGAAAAAAATGATTAGCCATACGGTTGAACAGTTATGATATTTAATAGCCTAATATTTTTAAAGTTTATTGCCGTTTTCGGCTTACTCTATTTTGCCTTGAAAGGGCGAGCTAGAACAGCTTTGATGCTTGTCGCCAGTTACTTTTTCTACGGTTGGTGGGATTGGCGGTTTTTGTCATTGATAGTTATTTCTACAATCATTGATTTTTTGGTGTCCATCAAGATGGAAGAAACCGACGATAAAGCTATTCGGAAAAAACTACTTTGGATTAGCATGGCCGTAAATCTGGGCTTTTTAGCTTTCTTTAAGTATTATAACTTCTTTGCGGCTTCTTTTCACGACATGGCTGCTAATATGGGCTTTGAACCTAGCGATATGACGATGAAGATTATATTGCCGATGGGTATCTCTTTTTACACCTTCCAAACGATGAGTTATACGATTGATGTGTATAGGGGGGATTTGAAAGCAGAAAAGGATTGGTTGAAATTTGCAACTTTCGTGAGCTTCTTTCCTCAGTTAGTGGCAGGCCCAATCGTGCGGGCATCGGACTTTTTACCACAATTCCAAAAGACCCATAATTTTGATTGGGATCGATTGATAAGCGGTTTAGGGCGAGTATTTTGGGGATTTTATAAGAAAGTTGCGGTTGCGGATTCGATTGCAACTATAGTCGATCAAGTGTGGGCGACGCCAGATGTACATTCTTCGTCCTATGTGTTAGTTGGGGTGATTTTATATTCTTTTCAGATATATTTGGACTTTTCGGGATATTCGGATATTGCCATTGGGTTGGCTCGAATATTTGGATTTGACTTTCCAGAAAACTTTAAAACACCCTATTTCTCGAAAGGCTTTTCTGAATTTTGGAAACGATGGCATATTTCTTTGTCAAGTTGGTTAAGAGATTATTTGTATATCCCTTTAGGCGGTAATAGAGGCGGATCTTATTTTACATACCGTAATTTGATGATTACGATGTTACTAGGGGGATTATGGCACGGAGCGAATTGGACCTTTGTTTTTTGGGGCTTTTTACATGGTTCTTATCTGATATTAGAACGTTTTGTCGGGCAACCGATTGGTCGGTTTATGAAGAAATCAGTCGGTGTACCCAAATGGCTTTGGGCAGGAGTCAGTATTTTGACAGTTTATATATTGACGAACGTGGCTTGGATATTTTTTAGAAGTGAGAATTTTGGAAAAGCGATGTCAATCTTTGAAAGATTAGCATCTTTTGATAATTTCAATTTCTCTAGTATCCCAAATAAATTTTTAATTGCCAAAGGGTTTTTGCTGATAGGCATTCTGCTCTTTATAGAAGTGAGTAATTTTAAATTCCATTATAACAGTATTGCATTGAAAAAACCTGCATTGGGTGCAGCTATGTTTGCAATATTGCTTTTGTTGGTTGCTTTATTCGGTACTTTTGGTGGAGGAGCTTTTATATATTTTCAATTCTAAGAGATGCTAAAGAAAAGATTGACATGGTTGGTATTGTTGTTGGTTTTCACCTTTGTGGGGGATCGACTAGGTGGCTGGGTCTTGGGAAAGATTCGAGATAAAAGCGAGTTTCGTTATTCCAGGCTCTACACAGATAGGGCCAAAGCTGATATTTTATTGGTGGGTAATTCTCGAGGATTACCCTTGTTTCAGCCATACGTGGAAGAAGCTACGGGTAAAACAACTATGAATTTAAGCTATAACGGTTTGCCTAATTATCTGGGCGTAGCTTTTGTATTGGACTACTTGGATAGATATCCTGCACCAGATGTAATTGTGTATGATATTACGATTTGCAATGGAGGAAATCCACCTTTGACTATTGGTATGGGCCCGTACGCCAAATATTCCAATCGTGTGGATAGTTTAATAAAAACGGTCTCTGACCAAGATAAGACGAAGCGATTTCATGTAGCCTGGCAAGCGCAAAAATTTTCTCATCTCTACCAATACAATAGTGAGGTCTTCTTACAAATGCTGTATTATCAAGGGAAAACGGATAAGTATTGGTTGATGGATCGAAAGATTCCTCAAACGATGATAGATAACATGAAAGATTTTGAGACGATACCTTTTAGTATTTGGCCTTCTATGATTTCGGACTTGCGTCAAATGGTGTCGGTTGCCAAATCTAAAGGCTCAAAGGTCAAATTTATTGTTGGGCCCTATTTTCCGGAGTATGCAAAAAAATTGTCTAATCTCCAGAATCTAATTGACACCACTCAGCAAGTGACGGGGCTTCCTGTTTCAGATTTTAGTAATTCCTTACGGCAAAAAGATTTCTTTGCGGACTACCAACATCCCAACCTTCAAGGAAGTAAAGCTTATATTGAATTATTAAAAGAGGCAGGTATTTTTGAATAGACTGCAGATGTAAAGTAGGCTGCTGCAATTGTAATTTCTTAGCGCTTTTCTTTTGTAAAAGGTATATTTTTGGATCGAAAAGAAAAAATAATATAATTATGCAAGAGATAGAAAGACCAAAGAAAAGATCCAATTTAAGATTAAGATTAGGCAAGGAGTATTTTATTATAAAGCGTCGTTATGAATGGCTCTTTGGAAGTAAGAAGTACGCACGAGTCCAATCTAATAATGAATTTGAGCATTTAGTTTTTAAGCACCAATCGTTCGTGATGCGTCCGCTGAAAGATTTGGAAATGTATCTTCAAAAAAATAAAAAGACTAATCTTCAGCTAGCCATTCAGCACATTAATGGAATTGAAATAAAGCCTGATGAAGTTTTTTCTATTTGGCGTTTGGTAGGAAGACCGACCCGTAGAAAAGGGTATCTTGAAGGATTAATATTAAAGAGTGGTCAATTAGATAAGGACATAGGTGGAGGATTGTGTCAGTTAGGAAACTTACTGTTTTGGATTTTTGCTCATAGTCCTTTGGAAGTGATTGAACGTTATCGTCATGGCTATGATGTCTTTCCAGATGTTAAAAGAAAAGTTCCTTTTGGAGCAGGTGCTACTTTATCTTATAATTACATAGATCTACAAGTAAAAAATGTAACAAAGAATTCTTTCATCATTAAATTATGGCTAGATGATGCGCATTTGCATGGTGCTCTGTATGCCCAAGAACCGCTAAGCGCTACCTATAAAGTAGTAGAACGAAATCACCACATGAAGCAGCAAATGTGGGGTGGGTATTCTAGGCACAATCAAATTTTTAAAGTAAAGATAGAAGGAGGAGTAGAGACCGAAGAACTGATCGTAGAAAACCATGCAATTATGATGTATCAGCCTTTTTTAAAATAATCCTTCAATTGTTCGTTACAGCTAATTTAGTTTATTGAAAAAATTATGCACCATCACATTGGACTATTTGGGTTATATTATCAATTAATACGTTGCCCCGATATTTGATATATACGCCAGGAGCATAAAAGGCTTCAATTAGAAGAAAACGATGTGCTTTTTTTGTGTAAAATTTTACCTCAAAAGTTTTCCAATTTGGATTATTGATTAAATCACTTTCCCAAAGTAATTGCTCGTACTGACAGCCTTTTGTACTAGCCCAAACCCGTACACGGACAGGTAAATTATAGCCTGAATAAGTTGTTGAATGGGCTAAGTCCATGTTGAAACTATAACAAGTTGAAGCTTTCATGGGTTGGAGAAGGCGTTGTCCAATGGCTTCATTTGAACCGTCATCTCTTGTGATGAGACCGATATAAGATTGACCATGCGAAGGAGGCGTTAAAACGCCCCAAGCCCCTGGTAGAATATCAGGTGTTGTGCCCATTTTACAACCCATCCATGCCTGTGGCATGGTGGAATGCGTTCCTGATTTTTCTCCTTCAAATGAACCATTTAGGATTGGGATTGAGTCTTGGGCTTGCGCAAAAAAATGAGTAAGTAAAATTAAAAATAGGAGGGCTATTTCTTTCATTGGTATTATTTATTATGTTCAATGATATAGTCAAGCACCTTTCTCATTAGATGAACACGATCCTCTCCTCTTACGTTATGTTTGTGCATAGGGTAGGGGAAGAAGTCTGTTTGAACACCTTCTTCCACGCATTTTTTTAGAAAGCTATAATTGTGTTGGGGCACGACTACATCATCCACCATGCCGTGAATGGTCAAGAGGTTTCCTTTTAGGTTTTTGACATAATTCAATAAACTTGTCGCTTCAAATCCTTCAGGATTTGTCGCTTCGGTATCCATGTAACGCTCGCCATACATCACTTCATACCATTTCCAATCAATGACGGGGCCACCTGCTACACCCGTAGAAAATACCCCAGGTTTACGTAACATTAATGAAGTTGTCATAAAACCGCCATAGCTCCAGCCATGGACTGCCAGTCGATTGGCATCAACATAACTTTGTCTTTTTAACCAATCAACGCCTATTAGTTGGTCTTGCATTTCGTGTTCCCCTAGGTTTCTAAAAATTTCGCTTTCAAATTTAAATCCTCTGTTTCCTGAGCCATGTCCATCTATTGTAAAAATAATATAACCCTGTTCTGCCATCCATTGCATCCAGTAGGGTGCTCCGTAGTTCCATCTATTCACCACCATTTGTGCATGTGGCCCACCATATACATATACCAAAACAGGATATTTCTTTGAGGGGTCAAAGTTACTGGGTTTGATGACTCTCGCGTATAAGTCACTACCATCATATGATTTTAAAGTAATAATTTCTGTTTTGCCAACCACTACGTCTTTAAGTGGATTTGGGGCTTCAAATAGGGACTGATATTTTCCTGTAAGTAAATTGTACACTCCTATTGATCTCGATGTTTTCGGGCTTGAAAATTTAGTGACTAAGTATTCATTGTTTTTGCCTGCAAGGGAGACTTCATGTACCCCCTCTTGTCGTGTGATTTGAGTCTGTTTCCCAGTATTCAAATTGTACATGAATGCAAGGGTGTTCATAGGATTTGCTCCGGTTCCAGTATAAACCAGGGAGTTTAACGCAGGGCTGTAGCCGATTATTTTTTTTATAACCCAATGGTTATTAGTGAGTTGTGTGGCTTTTTTTGTACGAATGTTGTATTGATAGATATTCATGTATCCATCCCGTTCACTAAGCCAAAACATTTTTTTCTTTTGAAAAGGAGTAAAGAAAGGGGCGTGTTCGGGTTCGACCCATTTGTCATTTTTTTCTTCAAAGAGCATAGCGACAAACTTTCCTGTTTTTGCATTGTATTTATTGAGGCGCATGTGGTTTTGGTCACGATTGACCTCAGCAATATATACGCACTTCTCTTTGTTGTCCCATCCTAAATTGGTAATATAGTGGTCATCCAATTTTGTCTGTAATCTGACAGATTTTCCCGAAAGGGTCGAATACACCCAAGCAGAGGGGATTTCACTTCCTTGCCCGATCATCGGATACTTAATATTATTTAGAGTAGCAGGAGTGGTATTAATATTAACGAGTGGATAGTCAGCAACATTGGATTCATCTTTTTGATAATAGGCAAGATATTTTCCGGAAGGTGACCAAAAAGTCCCCTTGCTGATACCAAATTCATATCGTGCGATAGCCTGTCCAGATACAATGTTTTTGTCCGTATTTTGCGTGACAGCTATTTTATTGTTCTTTTCGTCTGCTATGAAGAGATTATTTTCAATCGTAAAAGCCATCCTTTTCCCTTTGGAGTTGTAGTCTGTATTTTGCGCAAGTGAGGCAGGATAGGATAAGATCTTTTTTAAGGACTTTGCTTTTACATCATACAGAAAAACATCCTCCTCTTGCGTGAAATAAAACTCATTGCCATTGATCCAGTTCAAATAAGGAAACGACTCCAACCCTGATTTTACTTGGAATGCACTCAAAGTATTAGATGTTTTTGAAAAAGGGTCATGAAAGGTCATAATTTTGTTTTCATCATCCATAGTCGTATAACTCGAAGCATGGTTAGCCCAATTAAATCGATTTAGATTCTTGGCTAGGAGCCCTTTTTTGTAGTAAAGTACAGCATCTTCGAGAGATATCTTTCTATTTTGGGCATGTGTAACGGAGTACAATAGTGTAAGAAGCAGTAAAAAAAACAATTTCTTCATGAAGATCTATTTAGTTTGAGCACGAATTTAGTGGTTTTATGGACAATGTTATTAGCTACATAGTAATTTTTTTGTTGAAAGTGTAATAAAAAGCCTTTATCTTTGTCGCAGCTTCGTAGAATTCACACCGCAAATTTCCTTTTTTTTACTTAAAAAATTTAATTATGCTTAGAGGTTTACTCTTTTCATTGGCATTATTAGCTTCTTTTTATAGTTTTGCGCAAGTTGACTATACAGCTAATGACCAAGTGACACCCTATGATGGGGGGTTCAAACCAGGAATTAACTTTGATTATTATCCACCTTACACAAATGAAGACTTAGCAAACCTTGCTTCAGGTAATCCTTTAGCAGGTGTTTCGGGTATCGGTGCTAGAACTTCTAGACCTTCCCTTCGGGAGTCTTTTGCGGAAGTCTGGGGATACGATCATTATGTGAATACCTTTCAGCACTTTAAAAGTGTAGGCATGAAAGATATGACTATGATTGTCGGTTTTCCTGCAGAATGGCATAGAGATCAAACAAAATTTTGTGATGACGATGATCCTCAGCACAAATTCTGTAGTAATGATTTTTATACGCCAAATTGTGCAAATACTATGTTTGCCAACCTTTATACGCCTATTTGGGATGGAGGTGCTAATGGTACACCGTATAATGATGATAACTATTTGGCAGCCTATATGTACAAAATGGTCACCTTATACAAAGATGATGTTAAGTTCTGGGAAATTTGGAATGAGCCTGGCTTTGATCATTCATATGTTCAAGGATGGCAGACTCCAGGAGGCCCCAACAACTGGTGGGACAATGATCCTTCTCCTTGTGTCAATCACTTTAAAGCGCCTATAGAGCATTTTGTACGGACATTGCGTGTCTGCTATGACGTAGTTAAGACTGTAGATCCTGATGCTTATGTATGTTTAGCTGGGGTCGGTTTTGAAAGTTTTTTGGATGCTGTCTTGCGTAATACAGACAATCCTGTTGATGGGAGTGTGACTCCAGAGTATCCGTTAGGAGGAGGTGCTTACTTTGATGTAATGGGTTTTCACACTTATCCAGATATTGATGGAAGTGTACGGTATTGGGATAATGCTCAGAATCAATGGGTTTACACCAGAAACTCCGATGCTGGGGCAGAAGGAATAGCGACAAGAAAGAACACGTACGCTGGGCGATTGGCTATGTATGGTTATGATGGAGTAACACATCCCAAAAAGGAGTGGATAATTACAGAAATTAATGTGCCTAGAGTTAAGTTTGGTGCAGAATCAATGGCGTCTGATGAAGTGCAAGTGAACTATATTATTAAAGCCATGGTAAAGGCCATGAAATTGGATATTCGTCAAATGCACCCGTATCAATTGGGAGATAGAAAGAAAGAATCTGATGCGACGGGAGAATTTGATTTGTTAGGAATGTACCTGAACTTTACAGGCACAACACCTTATGAAAATCTTGTAAAGACGAATGAAGGTATAGCATACAAAACAGCATCTGACATTCTATATGGATCCACTTTTGATGCAGCTAAAACAGCTGCAATGAATCTACCTGCTGGTGTAGAAGGAGGTGCTTTTTATGATGCTTTAGCAGATGGTTGGCAGTATGTTTTATGGGCCGTAACGACTCAAGATTTGAGTGAAGCAGCTTCTGCTACTTATTCTTTTCCATCTTCTTTTGGAATGGATATGATTAATAAAAGATCTTGGGATTATTCTGAAACAGATATAGATGTTGATATTTCTACAAATGATATTGCTTTGACTGGTCGTCCGATATTCTTATTGGATGCGGCTATAGTTGATGCTGTTTTGACTATCGTTCCGGATGTACAGAATCTTAATCCTATTAATGTTACCTGTGCCGTTACGGTTGATGACATAACAGTACCTACTGCAACTGCTGGAGGAATGGTCATTGAAGGCATTCCTAATAAGTCTTTCCCGATTACTAATCCAGGTGTAACTACGCTAACGTGGACCTATCTTTTAGATAATGGACAGTCTTATCTACAAACACAAACAATAAACTGGAATCCAATTAATACAGGTGTATCCCTTAGTACTGAAGGGTTAGTAGCAAATAGTACAACGGCTCAATATCAATGGTTAGATTGTAATGACAACTATGCAGCTATCAATGGAGCAACAGCTCAAGTTTATAAAGCTTCTGTGAGTGGAAATTATGCTGTTGAAATTAGTAGAGATGGCTGTGTGGATACAAGTGCTTGTTATAGTGTTATTACTTCTGGAACGCTTACGCCTTCTTTAAACTCTTTACCTAAGATTTTTGCTTCTTGTGAGGTTTTGGAAGCTAATGTTGAAGCACCTACGGCTACTTCAAATGGGGAATTGATTACAGGTACACCTAATGTTGTTTTCCCAATCACAGATGAAAAGATCAAACAAATTATTTGGACTTATACTGATAACACAGGTCAAGTGATTACGCAAATTCAACAAATTGAATGGCAGTCACTGAATACGACAATTGCCATAAGTGGTAATAGTATCTTGTCTAATGATGCAAATGCGTCTTATCAATGGATTGATTGTGCAACTAATAATCCAATAGCGGGTGCTACTGAGCAGGTATTTACGCCTACTAGCACGGGGGATTATGCCGTACAGGTAACCAATAATGGTTGTGTCGATACTTCTTCTTGTATAAACATGGTGATTACGGGATTATCGTCCATTGATAAAAATGATGTAGAGATATTTCCTAATCCCACAAGTGGATTGGTGACTATCAAGTATCAAAATATTAAGACACCAAGAATCTCTATTTCGGACGTGACAGGTAAAGTACTTTATCAAGTAGTTGCAATAGGAAGTGAGCCTATCATGGAACTGGATATGTCTAAGTATTCTAAAGGAGTATATATCCTTCAAATTACGAGTGATAATAAATCACTGACTCAAAGGATTGTTAAAGAGTAATTGAAGTTGATATGATGTCTTATAAGGTCAAAAACAAGGAGCTAACTTGTTTTTGACCTTTTTTTGTTAGCCTAGTATTGTATAGAGGTGTCATTACTCAATTAGAATTTAAGGGATTATACTTATTTTTATTTGGTGAATATATTAGAATAAGCGCTTATCTTTGTAGATGCTTCGTTTATGTCAACTCCACACGAAATGAGTTTTATTCATTTCAATTTTACCTAAATTAAAACAATCCAAATGAAAAATTTTCTACTCATCATTTTTTTAATGAGTTCTGGCATTGTGGGATATAGTCAAGCTGGCTATACCGCTAATGACCAAGTCTCGACCTATACGGGTGTATTCCTTCCAGGGATAAACTTTGATTATTATCCTCCTTATAACAACGAACAATTGGGCAATATTGCGGCAGGCAATGCAGCTCTTGGCCTTTCGGGTATAGGGGCTAAAACAGCTCGACCAGCTCTTCGTGAATCCTTTGCTGAAGTCTGGGGATACGACCATTATGTCTCTACTTTTGCACATTTTAAGAGTCTTGGGATGAAAGATATGACCATGATTGTAGGTTTTCCTGCTGAATGGCATCAAGATCAAACAGATTATTGTGCAGATACTGATCCATTACACTCTTTTTGTATCAATGATCCCTACACCGCGGATTGTGGTAATACCATGTTTGCTAACCTTTATACGCCTATATGGGACGGGGGAGCAAATGGTACACCCTACAATGACGATAACTACTTAGCAGCTTATATGTATAAAGTAGTCACATTGTACAAGGACGATGTTAAGTTTTGGGAAATATGGAATGAGCCTGGTTTTGACCACTCGTATGTGCAAGGTTGGCAAGAACCAGGGGGACCTAATAACTGGTGGGACAACGATCCTTCTCCATGTGTGAATCACTTCAAAGCGCCAATAGAGCATTTTGTGCGGACACTGCGTATTTGTTATGATGTCGTCAAGACAGTCGATCCAGATGCTTATGTAACATTAGCTGGAGTAGGTTTTGAAAGCTTTTTAGATGCTGTATTACGTAATACAGACAATCCTGTAGATGGAAGTGTTACTCCAGAGTATCCGCTTGGAGGAGGTGCTTACTTTGATGTGATGGGATTCCATACTTATCCTGATATAGATGGGAGTGTTCGGGAGTATGATAGCAATCTTGGACAATGGGTTTTTCATAGAAATTCAGATGCAGGTGCCAATGGAGTAGAAAAACGAAAGAATACTTATGCAAATCGTTTAGCAATGTATGGTTATGACGGTGTTACCTACCCAAAGAAAGAATGGATAATTACTGAAATTAATGTACCACGTGTGAAATTTGGTGCACAATCAATGGCTTCTGATGAGGTGCAGGTAAACTATATTACCAAAGCTATTGTGAAGGCAATGAAGTTAGATATTAGACAAATGCATCCTTATCAATTGGCAGATAGAAAAAAGGTTGTTGATGCAGTAGGTGAGTTTGACTTGTTAGGAATGTATTTAAATTTTAATGGCACGCAGCCTTATGATGGATTGGTGAAAACCAATGAAGGGATAACCTATAAAACAACCTCTGATGTAATATATGGGACAACTTATGATGCAGCCAGAACTGCTGCGATGAATCTGCCGTCTAACATAGACGGTGGCGCTTTTTACGACCCCGCTACCCAGAAATACAAGTATATTCTTTGGGCAAAAACAACACTGGATTTGAGCGAATTTGCTTCGGCTACTTATTCTTTTCCTGCATCAATGGGTATTTCTACCTTATATAAACGTACTTGGAATTATTCTGAAACTAATAGTGAAGAGGAGGTTTCAGGTAATAATATTGCGTTGACGGGGCGTCCGATTTATTTGATTGATGGAGCTAGTGTTTCAAATGGTACGATTTCACTTACTTGTCCAGAGAACATCTCTGTCACATTGCCAGCAGGTCAAAATTCTATGGTCGTTAATTGGAATGATGCAACGGCTACAACCACTTGCCCATCGGGTGGAGTGAGTGTAGGCTTATTCCCATCTGTCGGTGATTTTTCACCAGGTGACCCATTGAATGCGGGTACTTATACTTTTGAGTATGGAGCATCAGATAATTGTCAGAATTCGGCTATTTGTAGTTTTACGGTTACAGTATTAGAAAATACTACAGGAGGTGGTGGAGATTGCGGAGCCGTAAGTGGCTTTACAAAACTAGGTGAGTACAATGGGCATGGGTACTATTTATCTACTGCTGATTGGAATTGGCAAGATGGTCGTTCTTTCGCAAATACTAATGGAGGTTATTTGGCAACTATTAATAATGGCGTAGAAAATGATTTCATACAAAGTGTAATCAATGAAACGGTATTTATTGGGTTAAATGATTTAAATACAGAAGGTACAGTTGAATGGGAGAATGGAGAGCCTGTGAGCTATACCAATTATAATACGACTTGTTCTTTTTGTAATACGAATGACGCAGAGAATGATTTTGCTGCGATGTTGCATTGGGATGGTACTTGGACATTTTCGAACCAATGGAGTAATATGAAAATTGTCATGGAAAAAGGTTGCGTTGCAGGTGCAGGGGATGTAACTATTTCTTGTCCAGAAAATTTAAATGTTACCATTCCGGAAGGGGCAACAGAAGTGGTGGTTAATTACGCAATTCCTACGGCGTCCACTACTTGCCATTTAAGTTCGGCTATGACAATACAAAAAATTGCTGGTGTGGCAACGGGTAGTAGTTTGTCTGCCGGAACTTATCTTGTAGAGTATGAAGCAACAGACGGTTGCTTGAATGTAGATCAATGTAGCTTTACAATTGTAGTGACACAAGGTACTGCTACAGGTAGTTGTGATGATATTGCAGGTTTTACAAAACTTGGAGAGCAGAATGGAGTGGGTTATTACCTATCCAACGACGCAAAATCTTGGGCAGAAGCAAACACTATGGCTGATAATGCAGGTGGCCGTATGGCACAAATTACTTCTGCAACGCAAAATGATTTTATTACAAATCTAATCACAGATATTGTTTTTGTTGGATTTACAGATATGACTACTGAAGGTTCAGTTGTTTGGTCCGATGGTACTCCTGTGGGATACACGAATTATTCTGCTTGTGATTGGTGTGGATTGAATACGGATGAGAATGACTTTGGTGTACTATTGCCATGGAATGGAGAATGGTCTTTTAACAACCAATGGGTGCGTCGTCCTTTTGTGATGCAAAAACGTGTAGTGGTGGCGGAAATGGTAACGGTTGTTCTGATGTTGCGGGCTATTCGCTCCTCGGAGAATTTGGAGGGCACGGTTATTATATGTCCCATGATCCTTTCAATTGGAATCAAGCACTAAATGAAGTTGAATCAGCAGGAGGTAATTTACTAGCCATCAACACCCAAGCTGAAAATGAATTTGTTCGTTCACAACTAGGGAATTCAATGGTTATGATAGGTTACTCTGATGATGGTGTAGAAGGAACAGGTACTTGGTCAAATGGAGATCCTGTTACGATTGATTTAAGTTATGCGAATACTGATGAGGATGATTATGCAGTGATGAATTTTTGGGCGGGCACTTGGCAGATGGTCAATGAATTTGTGGCTAAGAAGCACGTAATGGAAATGGGATGTGCTGCTGGGATGCAAGCAATTCCAATGCAATTTGTACCTGGAACTCAGGTAACGGAATTATTCCCTAATCCTGCAAAAGATTTGATCACTATTCGTATCCTTTCGGAAAATGAAGAAAATGCTGAAATGACTATTTTCAATATGCAAGGTCAAGCTCAAGTCGTTTCTTCAACAGTTCTTGCGAAAGGTATTAATGAATTTGATATTCGTATTTCTGACATAGAGACTGGGGTGTATTTCTTGAGAATTTCAGGAAAGAACTTGAACCAAATGGTACGATTTGTGAAGATGGATTGATGATTGGTATTTGACTAATATTAAGGGAGATTAGCAGTTGCTAATCTCCCTTTTTTTGTATAGGTTTCTGATTAAAACTTACGTTAGAAAGTCGTTTGCCGAATCCATAAGCTTCTTAGATGGGATTGCGAAAATCAGTTCCATAGTTTTCACCGAAGAAATACGCACAACGGATAAAACTTTAGAATTTAAGATAAGACCAAAAATCTAACTATCTTTGACAAAATAAACAATTCAGAATGACAGGCGAAGACGAATTAGTACAGCATTTTATTACAAGAAGCAATTGGCTGCGAGCAGCGGTATTGGGTGCCAATGACGGTATCTTGTCTGTAGCAAGTGTGGTGATTGGTGTTGCGGCTGCCAGCACAGAAAGAGAACCAATCATTTTGGCGGCAGTTGCTAGCCTAGTAGCAGGAGCCCTGTCAATGGCAGCAGGAGAGTATGTCTCGGTTAGTTCCCAGACGGATATAGAAAAAGCAGATATAGAAAGAGAACGTATAGAGCTTGAAGAAATACCAGAAATTGAACTCAGTGAATTAGCCAAAATATATGTTAGACGGGGTTTGACTGAAGAGACAGCAATGGAAGTAGCTGTTCAATTGACGGCCCATGATGCCTTAGGGGCTCATGTTCGAGATGAATTAGGAATCAATGAGATAAGCCAAGCAAATCCATTACAAGCGGCTTTGGCTTCTGGAGGAGCTTTTTTAGTTGGAGGAGCTTTGCCCGTCATCATTGCGTTATTCATTGCTGTTGATGAAATGGAAGTCTATCAATATGCAACAGCAATCCTTGCCTTAGTCCTATTAGGCGGTATCTCAGCCAAAACAGGAGGCGCAAGCCCCTTAAAAGCCATTTTAAGGATTACTTTTTGGGGGACAATAGCTATGGGTTTGACCGCCATTGTAGGATATTATTTTGGTATCAGTGTAGGGTAGATTGCGCTCTGTGGTCGTGTTTATTTGCCGCATGGATGATTCAAAAGAGCGATTCAATTTTAAGCAACACGTACAATGATGAACTTCAAAAAATATCCATACCTTAGCGTCGTTATTTAATTGATATAAAAGAGTAAGATGAATGAAGTGTTAGAACCGAGGTCATTTAATTGGCGTAAAATTTTTATTGCTATTGGTTTTGCTGTGGTATTGTCTGGTGTACTGGGATATAATTATTTTCGTAAACTGTTTTTACCTAATGTCCCTGACCAGCTGAGAAACGAGTTTTTGTATATTCCTTCAGGAACCAGTTATGAAGAACTTTTAGATACCATAAAAGCACAGGGGTTTATTAAGAATAGATCGGATTTTGAATGGGTGGCCGAACGAATGTCTTTTCATAAAAGGCCTGTAAGAGCAGGGCGTTTTGTGATTCAGCCAAAATGGACTAATAGGCAGTTAATCAATCATTTACGTATCGGTAAGCAAGCTCCTGTCGATGTCGTTGTGACGGTTGAGCGTCTGCCAAAAAATGTAGCTAAGAAGATTGAAGGTTATCTAGAACCATCAGAAGAGTGGTTTACGAATTACTTTACATCTAAGGATTCATTACAGGAATTGGGATTAACTATTGAAAACCTAACAACCGTTTTTATTCCGAATACTTACAAAGTGTATTGGAACACGACGCCTAAGCAGTTTCTCGAAAGAATGATAAAAGAGAAAGATAAGTTTTGGGCAAAAAAGAATCGTTTGGCGAAAGCAAAAGAACTAGGTCTAAGCCCTGAAGAGGTCTATACCGTAGCGTCTATAGTCGAACGAGAATCCAATTATAATCCTGAAAAACCCAAGATAGCTTCCGTTTATCTCAATAGAGTTAAGAAAGGGATGAAATTACAGGCAGATCCGACTTGTGTATTTGCTACTGGAGATTTTGGGGCAACCCGTGTGACGAATTATCACTTAAAATTCAATTCTCCTTACAATACATATCTACATGAAGGGTTGCCTCCTGGCCCGATTAGTATGGCTTCGATTGCCTCCATTGATGCCGTTCTAAATGCTGATAAAACGGATTATATTTTCTTTTGTGCAAAACCCAATACGTCTGGACAGCATGCATTTGCCAAAACGCTCAAAGGGCATAATTTTAATGCCAATCAGTTTCACGCATATATGGCAAAAAGGCGAAGAGATAAAGCGCAAGAGGAGGCAATGGCTCATGAGGAGGCTAGCCTCCAAACAGGACAAAACAATTAAAAATGGGAGCACAATATATAGTCAATGTTTTATTGAAGTTTTTTCCTGTTATTTTGTTTTTTACATCAGGGTTTAGTCATGTAACTGGGGACTCAGATAGTGTTTATATTTTTGAATTACTGGGTGTTGAACCCGTCGGAAGATATGTGATAGGGACCATTGAGTTGCTAGCAGGCTTTTTGATGATAATGCCGGGGCGTAGTTTGGAAGCTGGGATTGTAGGAAGTGTTTTAGCTTCTGGAATATTGATTATACACTTAACGGTTTTAGGGATTGACCTAGGTGGGGATGATGGCTATCGTTTTGTGTTGGGCTTGATTTTATTAGTGGCGAGTTTGGGGTTAGTGTTTATTCATCGAACCGAGTTGAGTGGGCTTCCGCAAAAATTGAAAAGAATTAGTTGGAAAGATATAAAAATGCCTTAAAAAGATATCATGAAGTTTGATTTAAAAGGGAAAGTAGCGATTGTAACAGGTGCCTCAAAAGGAATAGGTAAGGCAATTGCCTTCGCCTTAGGCAAGGCGGGTGCGAAGGTGGTTGTCTCCAGCAGGAAACAAGAAGTTTTAGAGGAAGTCGTTGATGATTTTAAGAACTTAGGTATTGTCGCTTTCGCAAAAGCTGCCAATGTCGGTAAGGCGGCTGATTGTACAGACTTAATAGCCTCAACCATCAAGCATTTTGGGCGGATTGATATTTTGATTAATAATGCCGCTACAAATCCTGTCTTTGGACCCATTGCTGAAACCAGCACGGAGGCGTTTGATAAGATTATGGATGTAAATCTAAAAGCACCTTTCGTGTTATCTAATATGGTTTTACCACACATGGAAAAGAGTGGGGGAAGTATCGTTCACATCAGTAGTGTGGAGGGATTACGACCAGGGCAACACATGGGTATGTATAGCGTAAGTAAATCTGCTTTGCTTATGCTTACGCGCGTGCAAGCCAACGAATGGGGGCAAAAAGGAATCAGAATCAATGCAATTGCACCTGGACTCATACAAACTAAATTTAGCCAAGCACTTTGGGATAATGAAAAAATCCTCCAATATGCTTTGCGTCAAATTCCACTTGGTCGAATGGCTCAACCTGAGGAAGTCGCAGGATTAGCCTTGTTCTTAGCATCGGATCTGGCAGCTTATGTAACAGGTTCAACCTTTACAGTGGATGGAGGGTATCTCGCATAGCAAATGAAAAGTACTACTATCATAAAACAAGAAACCCTTAATTGGGTCAATAAAGTCGTCATTGGTTTAAACTTTTGCCCGTTTGCCGCTCCTGTTGTCAATCATAATAAATTGCACATTGAAATAGTTGCATCAGCGGATGAAGCTTTTATTTTACAAAAAGTTTTGGAGGAGTGTGCTTTCTTGGATAAGCCGAACCAATATGAAACTAGTTTGGTGGTTTTACCTAAATTTCAAAAAGACTTTTTGGGCTACTTAGAACTTTTGGAAATAGCAGAACGCCTATTGGAGGTACAAGGCTACGAAGGGATTTATCAAATAGCTAGTTTCCATCCTGAGTACATTTTTGCGCAAGCGAAAGAAGATGATGCAGCTAATTACACCAACCGCTCACCGTATCCGATGTTTCATTTGATACCAGAGGCTAGCTTGGAAGAGGCCATTGCAACTTATCCTGACGTAGAAAATATACCCAGTAAAAACCAGAAGATTGCAAGAGATAAAGGATTGAAAGCCATGGAGTTATTGCGTTCTGCCTGTTTTATTTTACCAAAGTGAAATCTCCGGAGAACAACTCCGTTAGCCCATCAATATAACGAATCTTTGCGAACCAGACATAGACATCAGGCTGTAAAGCTTTGCCTTTATATCGCCCATCCCAACCCGCTGAAGGGACATCAAAAGGAATGTTTCGACCTTGATAAACCATCGAGCCCCATCGGTCAAAAATGACCAACTCGTCAATCTCTAAGGCAACATTGGTACTGAATAAATTGAACCAATCATTTACCCCATCACCATTTGGCGAGAAGGCATTGGGTGCAAAAAATGGACGAATAATCTCTACATTAAACTGCATGGTGTCAAGCGCGATACATCCCGCTTGATTGGTTACTTGAATAACGTATTCTGTGCTTTTAAATGGTCTCGCATAAGGCGTGAGACATGTGTCACAAGGCAACCAATCCAAATTACCGAACCATTGTAAGTCTGTGGCTGTGCCAGGAGGTGTATAAAAAGCATTAATGATAGCAGAATCACCCAATACAATATCAATATCAGCTCCTGCTGTCACGATGAGAGCGGGTGGATCTATTAATTCTAAAGCGGTAGAGTCTGTACAGCCTTTAATGTCTTGAATATATAAAGTGTATGACCCGTCAGTAAGGTTAGGAAATTTTGGGTTAGGGGCAAAATTAACGCCATCAAGACTGTAGGAATAAGCAGGATTTCCGGCTATTCCTTCTCCTACGATGACAGCGGTGCTATCTCCTGCACAAATGTTATCGGTCAAAGTAGCCGTTACATCCAAATCAGGAAAATCTTCGCAACAAGGCTCAATAAAGAAATCTATCACTTTCGTAACGCGGCAGCCTTCAGCACTTTCAATGGTCAATGCCGTAATTTTGTTACCAAACGATTCATAGATAACTTGGTGAGGGCCGGGCGTGTTTTCGGATAATGGGGTAGAACCCGCTCCAAAATTCCAAGTCCAAGAGACAATGTTTCCCACATCAGTATAAGAACTGTCCTTAAAAGTAATGGTCTTGTCACATTCAAATTCGGCTACGGCGTCTATTTCAAAATTGACCTCTGGACCCAAAAAAGTACCCGTTCCACCAAAATCAATGGAAAAACCAAGCCCGGATTGAGAAAAATTATTGACAACAAGTACATAGCTTTCTCCTGCTACCATATCCAATGCTTTGACAAAATTATCAGAATTATTAGAACACCCAGGAGCCTCCGTTATGTCTGTTGACGATTCATTAAGTCCAGTAGGTCCATTACAGATGGCCCATTCAGAATAGGGCGAGCTTTGGTTTGCGCCAGACGCCATACACCGTACAATTTCTTTGTTGGCACAATCATCAATACCTCCAGGAAGACGATAGATGGCAAAATCTATATCATCTGTTTCTTTATTAGGGTCATTATTATTGGGTGTGATGACGAATGTTAGTGTGCCTGATTCTTTGCACGTCCATTTATACCAAGAAGACGCAAATTCTTCTGCAATACAACTGTTCACATCAACTTCATTTTTATCATTTCCGACACCCACCAAGCTTTCGACTTGAAAAGCAGTCTTATCGCATAATAGAACTGATTCTTGGCAATCTGACTGTGGATTTGGGATTGGGACAAAATCATTGATGCAAAGCTGAAAACTACCGGTTCCTTCATTAAATCCATCGACCATTAAGTAGTAAGTCTTGCCTAAAATAAGGTCTGCTACGACAATTTCAGCTACTCCCTTCGTGGAGTTTGGACTACATCCTTTTTGAACTAGATTATCACACGGTCCTTCAAATACGGCAACTTGAGGGATCGCTAGTGTTCCACTTCCTGCTGCACCTGTTACCCGAACAACGACGGCAGGTTTTACTGGCGTAAAGGAAAACCAGACGGCATGCTTAAAGTCAAGAAAGCAAGTTGTTGTGGGTTTATTGGGGTCTTCTTCTGCATTTTCATTCGTAAAAAGACTCTCCGAGCAGTAATCATCGACATCATAAATTGGGGTCGCATATAAGCATATATCGTTAGGCACTTGCGCAAATGTGTTGGTTGCAAAGCCTAGTAAAAAGAAAAATAGTAGAATAAGTCTCATGTAGTCATATTTAAGACACCAAAATAAAGCATTTTAACTCTAATTAGCCTGATGAAATTGGATTAACCGCA
>JAJRQS010000217.1 GCA_024280135.1 Bacteroidota bacterium
CCTGCCGTCTTTTCTACTTCAGAAGTTTCCGAGTTCTTCTTTCCTATAGGAATTGCTGCGCCAAATAAAGAACCCTGCATCAATTGCCCTGATCCTAAAATAGTACGCGAAAGTGTTTTTAATTCTACTTCCTGAAATATTTGCGCAAGCTTCTCCTTATTAAACTCATTAATTTTCAATGCATCTGCATCCCATTCGACGGGTACTTTAATATCTATGGTCGCCAAAACTTTAGATAAAATGGCTGCTTCTTTTCCAGCTTCCATCTTTGTTTTAACCGCCCCTTTTAATTCCTCCACATGCTCGATAATACCTTCAATGGTATCATACTTAGCCAATAAAGTCGAAGCTGTTTTGGGCCCGATTCCTTTTACGCCAGGAATATTATCCACTGCATCTCCCTGTAAACCCAACATATCAATGACTTGATCAACTCGCTGAATATTCCACTGCTCAATAATTTCCTTGGGCCCTTGAATTTCTACATCATTGCCTCCTCTACTCGGGCGATACAGCCAGACATTATCCGTTACTAACTGCCCAAAATCCTTATCGGGAGTCACCATAAACACTTCAAAACCATCTTTATCTGCTTTATTTGCAATGGTTCCTATTATATCATCCGCTTCGAAGCCTTGCTTCTCCAAAATGGGCACATTGAATGCTTTAAGCAACTCTTTAATAATAGGAACGGCAAAAGATATGTCTTCTGGCTGTGCTTCTCTATTGGCTTTATATTCTGGAAACATATCGTGCCGAAAGGTTGGGCCCTTCAGGTCAAATGCCACCCCAATATGTGAGGGTTTCTTATTATGGATAATATCCCAAAGCGAGCGAGTAAAGCCTGAAATAGCCGAAACATTTTGCCCTTTTGAGTTAAGCAAAGGGCGTTTAATGAATGCAAAGTGCGCCCGATAAATCAATGCATACGCATCTAATAAGTAAAGTGTTTTCTTGTTTCCCATAGGAAGGCGAAGATAGGAAATATTTGGGGGATTGTGAGTCCTTCGGACATTTAGATGCGCTACGATCTTTTATTTGCCTCAATAGCTGGCTATCGGGTGCGTTTCATTTGAAAGAAATTGCCCTCCCCTAGATAGATCGTTTTTGCAATGGTCACAAAAAAAGCCAGGCTTGGATTACCCAAGCCTGACCCCATCTACCAAGATGATTTTATTTTTTTTACTCTGAATCCGCCAAAAGTGTTGCTTTACTGACACAAGCATTATTAGCAACATATAAGGTTGTGGAAAAACTACCTAGCCCTTTTGCATCTACTTCTACGATTCTATAGAACCAGTTTTTATTCCCTACTCTATTATCCGTGAAAGAATATTTGAATTGATTGTCGGTTGTTTGCACCATCGCTACGGGTAAATAATTGACTGCATCACTAGAGCGCTGAACGATAAAAAACTTCACTTCTTCTTTTGTAGAATTATTTTCCCAATGGATGACATTTCCAATAACAGGAGCTGTATCTGGCGTGATAGTAGCAAAAGAATAGAATGTTGCAAAAGTAAAAGCAACTAAAAGGATGATGTTTTTTGTAATCGTTTTCATAACTCACATTTTCAAGACTTCAGAATATTGGGAAGAAATCTACTTGGGAGTTTGAAAGGTTAATTACACTTTACCCAAAGGCAATTTCAATGCCAAAAATTACATAAAAATACATATTAATATTCATTCTAGATAGGATACCTATTCTCAATTATTAATAAGTTATTATTAATAATAACTTATTAATTTTCATTATATAGATCGTGCTTTATCCCTTAGAAACAAGGCTTATGGTCTATCTCCAGTAAGTTTTTGAAATTCACTCAATCGATATTTGGATTATCAATTACTTGTGAATCATCACTATCTGGGTCAGTATCCATGTCATTATCTACGTCGCTACTATCTAGAACATCAAGTGGTCTGAATACAGGTGGTGGCGGTGGTGGTACTACAATTTGATCTAAAGAATCAGTTTCCTCTTCAAACACATCAATTAGTGCTACTTCAACATAACCCTTAAATTCACTATTGCTTATTGTAGGTCCTTTCACCGCTTTCTCCTGTTTTGCCCAATCTTCTATTAAACTAGAACGTTCTGCCGACTCCTTTCTCAAGAGCATTAAAACTTGTTGATTCCAATCTTTTTGATTTTCTTTCACGTACGCTTTCACGGCAGTCATAGTCGCATCAAATCTATCATACGGAGAAAGGCTAGCATCATTCACTTTCAAAGTTTTTAGATCTTCTAATATGTTTTTGAATTTTGCGATATCTTCAGGTGTCGGCCCCACTTTAACACAATCTATTTTTTTTGAAAGACTCAAACAATACAAATCATCATCAAATGTACTTCTGTCCTTGGCTTCTGAATATATAGTAGGTATTCTTTTGTCTCCTATCGCTTGCGCTAAAGACTTATTGCTTTCGAATAAAATATGCCCTTCTGGGGAAAGTGTTGCTAAGATTGATAAGAATCCCATAGTCTTTTATTGCTGATTTAAAAGCCAAAGATAAGGAATAAATGACACTGATGTTATGTATAACATATTGTACAATTTTTCTTTTGTGCACTATAATGCGGCTAAGCCATATTATATCTTACTTTGCTGCGTCGGTTAAAACCGGCGGCAAAGTGTGTATTCATTCAACACAAAATGCTTATATTTGCCAAAATATCTATACGATGACCCTAAAAGAATCTTTTGACCTATTGAGTGAAATGCCCCAACAAGTGTTGGGTTATTTTTTAATTATTCCTTTGACTGCCTTATTGGCTTGGTTGATTGGACGTGGAGAGGGGCACATTTCTCCATGGAAATACCTCTATGCTATTTTAGTATTTTTGGTTGCCATTCCAGGTATTTTTTCCGTTACCCTAAATTTATACCTTTTTCTATTTGAGAAGCAAAGCATCATGGATGCCAACATCTATACTCAAATTCTTCCGATTGCCTCTATGATTGTCACCTTAATGCTTATCAGACAGAATGTGAGTTTTGATCGAGTGCCTGGTTTTGGAAAAATCAGTGGCTTGATCACATTGATTGCCATTATACTTGGTTTTATGTGGATTGTCGATAGAACACATATTTACGTTTTTTCGTATATGCCTTTCCAACAAGTATTACTCATTTTTGCAGGTTTGTTTTTGGCCGCAAGGTGGAGTACAAAGCGCTTATTCTCTAGTCCAAATAGAGCCTAATGAAAAAATCAACATCAATTAAACCCACTTTAAATCTAGGCTATGTGTACTCCGACCAAGCTTCTGCTTGCGCAAAAACAGTCACACCACAACCACCTATTCCTTGGAATAGCC
>JAJRQS010000218.1 GCA_024280135.1 Bacteroidota bacterium
AAACCGTAAAAACGGGAAAGTATTTTGTGGATTGAATGAACGATCGAAGCTAAGCGGTGCTTATCCTTCTGCCACAGAGTTGGTAAAGTTCGTGATGGCTTTAACGGCATCTTCGATTTTGGAGTAATCGATGGAATATTTGATAAATTTACCTTCTCTTTGGGTGATGACCAAACCTGCTTTTCTAAGGATTTGGAGGTGTTGGGAGGTAATAGATTGCTTTAAATCAAGTTCGTTATAGATACTTTTCACACTAACAGTGTGATGGGTATCTATATATCTAAGGATCTCAAGGCGTAGTGGATGAGTCAAAGCACGCAGAATATCTGCAGAAGCTTTAACTTTCCCAATATTAATACTGGTCATAGTCTTCCCAATTGTGTATGAAGTAATAGTCAAGGCAAAGATGGGCAAAATAATCAGAACATAACGTAAATTGAAAAAAAAAATGCTGAAAACCTTCGTTTTCAGCATTTTAATTGCTCTATATTAGTATAATTACTTACGATGCAAGCTCTTCAACTAGTCTAGAAATCTGGCTAATACGTGAATCATCAACAGAATAATAGATAAATTTACCTTGTCTATCTGTTCTGACCACTCCTGCACGACGCAAAATTGCTAGGTGCTGAGAAGCAACTGATTGCTCTAGTCTAAGCTTGACGTAAATATTAGTTACAGTCATTTGCCCATCTGTTTCAATCAATTCTAGCATTTTTTGACGCAACTTGTGGTTGACGGCACGCAATACTAGTACTGCTTTTCTTAGCTCGATATAATCCAGCTTGATGTCATTGTCGCCCTTCTTAAGGACAACCATTTCGTTTTCTTGTTTTCTCATTACAATGTTTTTTTCAATAATTTAAACAACGATATAGTATATTCAAAAGTTATACCAACTTTTTCTCTATATGAGAATAAACGCCATTTGTATGAAAGTACAAAGATAGGACAAATTCTAATTTTTTTCTATATAAAAATAAAATTATATGTTCTTTTTATATCTCAGAGCGGACGATTAGTCGAGAAAACGGGCAATTGCGCTGTAATACCTAGCTAAATGTGAGGTTCATTTCAATCAGAATAGGGGCAAAAAAAAACCTGAACATAAATGTTCAGGCTTTCTGAATTTGGAAAGTTCAATTAGAACTGTAGTTCAACAGCGCTTTCATTGCTATACTTCATGATATTATTCAGCACATGAGTAGGAGGATTAAACTGTACCTTAGGTAATTGTTTAAAACCTTCTTTGAGCTGATAATACGTTTCAGCAAGCTTTGTGTCAGTAGCAATAGCATTCTTTACGATGATGCGCTGATTATCAGGCATCTCTCGATAAATGTAGGCTACTAAATTTTCAATTGTAATGTTCATCATCATAGGCAATTTTATGGTTTTGCGAAAGCTAAACACCTTCTATTAATAAATTCAAGTCTAAAACCATTTCAAGACTTTAAATATTGTACCAAAAGTGTTAAATTCCTTCTTTCTTCCAGATTGTTTTACATCGCCCCCTATCACATTGCATCTTTCTGATAAGTGTGCCTGATTCATCATACAACTCCAAGAAACCATCTTCACTATCTCCATCTAGGTAGTTGCCCTTTGCTTTCAAGTTGCCGTTGGGGTAGTATTCTATGAAAGGTCCATTTTCTTCATTGTTTTGAAAAGTGACCACTTCTTTGATTTGCCCACCTTTATAGTAGGTCGTCCACTTTCCTTCTAGTACGTTGTTTACATATTGAGATTCCGTTTTGACTTTTCCATCAGGAAAGTAGGTTTTGCAAGGGCCATCTAGTAGGCCATTTACGTAGGTGTCGGTAGATTCTAATTGACCGCCTTTTAAAAACACCTTTCGAACGCCATGCTCTTTGCCTTTTACAAAAGGCGTTTCCATGAATATCTTACCTGTTTCTACAAAATAAGATTTGGCTATTCCAGTTCGGAGACTGTCTTTCGTCAAAAAATATTCCTCGATGACACGCCCTTGTTCATCTTTTATCTCTATCCTTTTAGTGCTTTTGCACGAAAAGAAACTAATGGTGACAAGAGCAGCTAATAAAAAGCGAATATGCATCCTATTTGTTTTTGTTGTCCTTTGTAACGGAATATTGGCCGGAAGGATTGGATAATTATTCAGAAAATACTTTTAAAAGTGATAGAGGGAGTAAAAGCATGTTTTTTGCGATGTTTGTAGGCTGTTTTTTGGGAATTGATTACTTAACGATTTTACCACAGATAACATAGTCTTTCCGTTCAAATCCTTACTTTTGCATCAAAAGAGCCTATGCAAATCATACTTTCCCCAGCCAAGAGCCTTCAAGAGGCACCCGATCGAGAGGTGAAGACAACCCAACCAAGGTTGAAGAAGGATACAGCCGTACTGGTTCAGGAGCTTGCGCAAAAATCATTAGATGAAATAAAATCATTGATGCATTTGAGTGATAAGCTGGCCTCATTGAATTATGAACGATACCAAAACTTTGCGGACAAGTACACGAAGAAAAATGCAGAACCTGCTGGGTTGGCATTTAATGGAGCCGTTTACCAAGGCTTGGAATTAGAAACTTTTGCGCAAGCAGATCTACAATATGCGCAAGAACATCTGAGGATATTATCAGGGCTCTATGGTGTATTGCGCCCCATGGATTTGATGCAGCCTTATCGCTTGGAGATGGGCACAAAACTGCCTATCAATGGGCACAAAAACTTGTATGCTTTTTGGGGTGACAAGATTACGGATTTACTCAATAAAGATTTAAAAGTGTCAAAATCTAAAACGATCATCAACTTGGCGTCCAAAGAATATTTTAAATCCATCAACCTTCAAAAATTAGAGGGACGTTTTTTGACGATTGATTTTAGGGAGGAGCGCAATGGTGTTTATAAATTCATTACTTTCAATGCCAAGAAAGCTCGTGGGCAGATGGCCAAGTATATCCTGCTCAATAAAATAGAAAAGACAGAACACATTAAGGGTTTCTTGGAAGATGGCTATGCATTTAATGATGCCCTTTCGGAAATAGATAAATGGGTTTTTACCCGCTAAAATAATAAATGATGGCATCTCGAATCCAATACAACAATCCCCAAAGCTCAGAAGCATTAGGCTTGCCCTATCATTATGAAATGGTGTCAGACCCTAGGCGTGTGGGCCCTTTCAAAGAAGCCATCCTACGCACTTGCAAGGGGAAGCGAGTATTAGAAAGTGGAGCGGGATCTGCTATCTTGAGTATCCTTGCGGCAAAAGCGGGGGCGAAAAAAGTCTATGCGGTCGAGATTGATCATGACATTGCTAGACATGCCCGAAAGAACATTAGGAAATCTGGTTTTGAGAACATCATCACTTTGATAGTCGCAGATGTAAAGTCTATAACGTTGGCAGATATTGATCATGAAAAAATTGATGTGGTCATTGCCGAGAATTTAAGTACTTGGCAAGTAACAGAGCCACAGATTCAAATAATGAATCACATTAGTCAAGTGTTGGCGAAAGCAGACTTCATTCCATTGCCGCAAAGAATTTTTAATAATATTGAGTTGGGTTTTGCTCAATACACTTTTGAAGGGATTGAAATACGAACACATTTTTTTGAATTTACGGGCGTGCCCAAGTGTACGATTTTTTCTGAAAAGAAACTATTTGTAGAGATAGATCTTGCGCAAAAAAATAAAACCAGCTATACTCAAACGATTCAGTTGCTTGCGCAAAAAACAGGCGTCATTAATTGTGTCAGACTGACCTCCCCGCTTCAAGTGTTTGAAGATGTATTATTTGATTCTTCGGATAGCTTGATGCCTCCCGTTGTTGTCCCTTTCTCAAGTGACATCTCAGTCGAAAAAGGCGATCGGGTCAATGTGATGATCAGCTATCGCCAAAACACCAATTGGGATGGGTTCTCTTGTGAAGCGCGAGTAATGCCGGAACAAAAATGAATTCGGTCAAGTTAGGCTTGAAAGAAAATTGGCAGCAATTTTTATTTTTGGTTCTAGTCAATGCATTTGTAGGAGGCATGGTGGGTTTGGAGCGTTCTATCCTGCCCGAAATGGCACAACAAGAATTTGGTCTAGTCGTGAAGACCGCTATTTTATCTTTTATTGCAGTGTTTGGTATTACGAAAGCCATTACCAATTATTATACTGGGGCACTAGCCAATAAATATGGTCGAAAAAAATTATTGATTTTAGGTTGGCTTGTCGGAATCCCCATCCCTTTTATTTTAATGTTGGCGCCCAATTGGAATTGGATATTATTTGCAAATGCACTGCTCGGTATCAATCAAGGAATGGCGTGGAGTAGTACGGTTGTGATGAAAATCGATCTTGTCGGTGAGAAGCAACGAGGGTTTGCGATGGGTATCAATGAATTTGCAGGTTACTTGTCCGTTGGGATTGTGGCTTTGTTGACGGGTTGGGTCGCAGATGTATATGGCTTGCGACCATACCCTTTTTATATCGGAGTTGGCTTAGTCGTACTCGGATTATTTTTCAGCCTTTTTTTTGTAAAAGAGACGCAACAACACGCCTTGAAAGAGGGTCGTAAGAGTGATATTCCAAGATTGAAAAATATTTTTTGGGAAACCACTTGGGCAAATAAGAATCTAGGATCTGTCACTCAAGCCGGCTTAATAAACAACCTCAATGATGGCATGGTATGGGGTGTCTTTCCGTTATTATTATCCAATCAGCACTTTTCAACTAGGGACATTGGGATATTGGTTGCTATTTATCCGGCCATTTGGGGGTTAGGGCAATTATATACAGGCAAGTTGGCAGACCAATATGATAAAAAGAATCTACTTTTTATAGGTATGTTGGTTCAGGCAGTGACTTTGGTGTTGTTTGTCTGGGCAGACGGATTTTATGGGTATGCAATTTTGGCTGGAACATTGGGCATAGGGACGGCTATTGTTTACCCCACTTTTCTAGCATCGATTGCAGAGAACAGCCACCCGATCGATCGACCCAAAACAATCGGCATATTTAGGCTTTGGCGAGACCTTGGGTATGCAATTGGGGCGATTTTGACAGGGGTGATTGCGGATTCTTTTGGTATTTCGTCTGCAATTCTTTTGATAGGGTTGCTTACTTTTGTTTCTGCAATGATTATTTGGAGGCGAATGAGCGCTGGTTCTCCTGTTTCTACTGGTCGTGCTTAATTGGTTCTTCAAAATATGCAATTCAGCCTTGAATGCGCTAAGCTTTTTAAAAAAATGTGCGATTTTTAACCTGATTATCAGCGAGTTACAAGCCTTTGATTTTAAAAAGCTTGTTTTACAACTAAAAAATAATTACCTTTGCATCCGCTTTTAGAAGAGAGCGAAGTCATTTAACTTTTGGCGCAAGCCAATGAAAACAAATCGTAATGGATAGTCAAAGCTATAAGACCATTTCAGCCAATAAGAACACCGTTGTTCATGATTGGTATGTGATAGATGCCACGAATTTACCAGTAGGTAGATTGGCATCAAAGGTTGCTTTAATGTTAAAAGGTAAGCACAAGCCTTCGTACACACCTCATGTAGATACGGGTGATAACATCATCATCTTGAATGCGGAGAAAGTACGTTTTTCTGGAAAGAAGATGCAACAGAAAGTTTATTTAAGATATTCTGGATATCCAGGGGGTCAAAAGTCAACTCGTGCAGAAGAAATTATGGCGAAACAGCCACAGCGGATTATTGAGATGGCTGTCAGAGGTATGTTGCCAAAAAATACTTTGGGACGTGCAATGTTCAGAAAATTATTCGTCTATGTAGGTGATGAGCACAAACATGCTGCACAGACACCTAAGAAATTGACCCTTTAAAAAATAAAATCCAGCAAATATGGAAACCATCAATGCAACCGGTAGAAGAAAGGCGTCTGTAGCTCGTGTCTATGTAAAGCAAGGCACAGGTAAGATTGTCATCAACGGTAAAGATTATAAAGAGTACCTTCCACAAGTTCATATCCATGACGTAATACTTGAGCCACTAAAATTGGCGGATGTGTTAAGCATCTATGACATCAGTGTCAACGTCAAAGGAGGCGGATTCAGAGGACAATCTGAAGCTATCAGACTTGGAATCGCTCGTGCATTAGTTAAAATAGATGAAGACTTTAGAGCTTTAATGAAGCCTAGAAAATTACTTACTCGGGATGCCAGAGTGGTCGAACGTAAGAAGTTCGGTAAGCCTAAGGCGCGTAAGTCATTCCAATTCAGTAAGCGTTAAACGCTTATTTGCGGTAATCTATTCAACAATTAAAAAAAAATTAAAGTGGCTATACAAACTCCAACACGTCAAGAAATGCTAAATGCTGGCGTTCACTTCGGACACCAAAAAAGTAAGTGGAATCCAAAAATGAAGCCTTATATCTTCATGGAAACCAAAGGCATTCACGTCATTGATTTAAATAAAACAGCTTCTGAATTAGAAAAAGCAGGTAAGGCTATCACGCAGTTGGTACAATCTGGTAAGAAAATTCTATTCGTAGGTACAAAGAAACAGGGTAAGTTAATCGTACAAGAAGCGGCACGTAGCGTAAATATGCCTTTCGTAACCGAACGTTGGTTGGGGGGGATGTTGACAAACTTCTCTACCATAAAGCGTTCTGTAAAGAAAATGCAAAATATCGAGAAGATGCTTCAAGATACTAGCTTGACTTCTGTTACCAAGAAAGAACGTTTGACGCTAGATAGAGAACGTGCGAAGCTTGATAGAGTATTGGGCGGAATATCGAATATCAACAGAATTCCACACGCTGTCTTTATCATGGATATTCACCATGAACATTTGGCATTGTCTGAAGCGAAAAAGCTGAAGATGATTACTTTTGGAATCGTGGATACGAATTCAGATCCAACAAAAATAGATTTCTCTATTCCTGGAAATGATGATTCTTCTAAATCTATCCAACTTTTCATGGACTACATCGTAGGATGTGTCAAAGACGGACAAGCGCAGCGTCAAAAGAAAAAAGAAGCTGTAGCTAAAGATTAAACTTTATCAATACCAAAAAAAATAAATCATGAGTGTTAAAATCTCAGCTCAAGACGTAGCTAAGTTACGTAAAATGACGGGTTCTGGAATGATGGACTGCAAAAAAGCCTTAGTTGAAGCAGCAGGTGACTTTGAAAAGGCCGTTGAAATCTTGCGTAAAAAAGGACAGAAAATGTCAGCTAAAAGAGCTGATAGAGAAACCAATGAAGGAGCAGCTCTTGCCATCGTTAATGCTGATGCTACTAGAGGTATTGCTTTGAATTTAAGTTGTGAAACTGATTTCGTAGCAATGACTGAAAGTTTTGTTGCATTGGCGAATACTTTTGCAAAGATGGCTTTAGAGCATTTTCCTGCGACTAAGGAGGAGTTGCTTGCGCTAAAAATGGATAACGGTTTGACTATCGGT
>JAJRQS010000219.1 GCA_024280135.1 Bacteroidota bacterium
ATATCTTCTATAGAAATTGCCAAATTCAATAGCGTCAGGAAAGGTAAAAGCCCTTCTTTTATTGGATAAAACTAAAAGAAATAGATCCTTTTCCGCCTGAATGAACAGGCTAAAAAGGATCTAAAATGCATAAAAAATACATGTAGAAAGCCCGAACGGGTTAATTCGATGAAGCTAATTGTTCCTTTTCTGGGATTTTAGCATTTTTCAGACCCAATACACTTCGCATTGCAAACTCAACGCTTTTAGTTGGAGTTGCATCACCTTGCTCAATGGCTTTAATATTCTGAATCGAGAGGTTTACTTTTTGAGCAACTTGCGCTCGAGAAAAACCAAGATCAATTCGTCTATTTCTGACCAAAATCGAAAAAGGAATTTCCTCATTAATGTATTCGATATAGTGTCCAGAAGTTAATTTTGCCCCAGGTGCATAAAAACTGGCCATTACTTGTAGCAGTCCGTATAATGCCACCATAAAAACTAATGGGATTAATTTTTCCGAAAGGGCCTGCATCGCTGAGATGGGCAACTGTTGGTCTTTTTTGAGGGGTAGATTTTTCTGATTCGTTTGCATACTTGTTGATTTTGTGCGTTTGATTTGATTTTGTTTATTGTTGATCCAAGCGATAAAGCTGAAAGGCCTCGATGATGGCAATTATCTTTTTGTCATAATTAGGGTCTGTCGCATAACCTAATTGCTTCAAGCCTTTTGCCCACGCCTTATAGTCATCGCCCAGTTTTTGGAGCGGTTGATACCGCTTAGACTTTAGTAGAACACTATGTGCTCTCCAACTTTCCCAAGCTGAATTGTATTTTCTAAAAAAGTCTTTGTGGCTATCATCTGTCAAGTTCGTGCAATGTCCACCTTTACATTTCTTAGAAAAGCATTTCATTCCGAAGTGATTGGCATTTTTTTGCGCAAGCGGACTCTCCCCCGCCCGACTTTCTACAATTGCCTGCGCCATTTTGATGCTCGCTGGAATACCATACTTTCGATGTTCAGCTATGGCTACTTTTGCATATTGTCGGATGTAGGCTTCTGTTTTCTTTTGTTGTAAATCGCTCAAGCTAGACGGTGCCGCATCATTACCCGTAAACATCCCCAACAAGTTCATTTCCTGCATAGGCGCACCTTGCGGTAAGTTTCCTTTAGTGATGGTGATGGGCGAATGAAACCGAACTTGTACATCTTTGGTAAAATTATAAAACCAGCCAAAGACAACAAGAAAGGTCAGGGATTTCCAAAACAATGTAGAACGCAGAGCGATTTTTGCATGAAATAAAACATTTTGTTTGAGTTTCTTTAATGCAATCAAGGTGGTCGTTTTGAACTTGAGCATAAAAAACTGGAACAAAGTGTACTCTTGTAAGACATCCGATGGCTGATTTGTCGTGCTACCAGAGGTCATTCTCCCTATGTTTCCTTTAGAAAAAAGGGGATTTCTAAAAAAATTCGTGTTTTTATTATCCTTCATTTTGTGCAGTTTGAAATTTATTGTTACCTTTACGAACAAGAAACAAAAGCTTCTGTGTTTGTGTGAGCAAATATACAAACATTTTGTTTTAAAAGTCAAGTTTTCACTCAAATAATTTGTTTCAAATGGGAAATTTCGTTGAAAATCCAGTCAACCGCCGCTTCAAAACGGTCTATGAGCAACTAGAAAAGCTCAAATTAATCAAAGGCAAATCCGACATAGGCAAGCACTTGGGCACCTATAATCATGTCATTAATAGCATCTTAAAAGGAGAGCGAAACATTACCGTGGATCAACTTTACAAGTTATTTGAGCTATATGGCGTAAATGCCAATTATTTATTTGACCTCAGTGATGAAATATTTATCCAAGGACACCCTGCCCTATCCGAAATACCCAGCATGTCCAAAGAATCTGGGGTTTTTCCCGGAAGGCAGAATATTACACTTGTTCCACAACGTGCCACCGCTGGTTATGCCTTGAGTAGTCAAGAGAATGACTTTTCTGAATTTCCCAAGTTTTCGATTCCAGGCTATGAAGGTTCGGATATGTTTGCTTTTGAAATCGAAGGAGACAGTATGTTGCCGACGATCACGAGTGGAGATATAGTCGTTGCCGAAAAAATGTCTGCCCATGAACCGATTCGGGATAACCAAGTCTATATAGTCGTAACAGATTCAGTCGTTGCCAAACGTATCCAGTTAATTAAAGAAGGTGGAGAAGTTGTGTCAATGCGCCTGATTTCAGACAATGATGCAGTCTATAAGCCTTATGAGGTCGATCCGAATGAAATCCAAGAGATACTAAAGGTAAAAGTGAGATTAACTAATCATGCTATTGCCTAATTAAGTTTCGAATTGAAGACAAACTAAGAAATCCTGCCTCAGCCAAAGAAGTGGGTGAGCAATTACTAATCGGCTTAAAACAAAAATAAAATTACGTTTATAAAAAGCTGCCTCTAAACGAGGCAGCTTTTTTCCTTTTAACGCAATGCATATTACATCTACCTTTTCCCAACTAAACTTGGTCATACTCGTAAGTAATCCTATCTTTGTATCTTTACATTTATTATAAAGTAAATAACGGAAAAGCGATGCACCAAATTATTGAACCCGAGCATAAAGCGTTGACAATCAACCTAAACGAGCAAATATATGGGACATTTGCAGAAATCGGTGCAGGACAAGAAGTCGCTAGGCATTTCTTTCAAGTAGGTGCGGCAGTCGGCACCATCGCCAAAACCATGTCTGCCTATGACAAAGTCTATTCAGACCAAATCTATGGGCGTGAAAAAAAAGGGCGATATGTCTGCCAATCCAGACTAATCAAGATGCTAGATCATGAATACGAATTAATGGAAGATCGCCTAGGCAAAGAAAGACCTGACACCAAGTTCTTTGTTTTTGCGGACACAGTAGCAACCATTAATTATACCCGTACCATCAAAGGAGATGGGTGGCTAGGTTTGCGCTTCCAACTCAAACCTGACGGGCCAGCCAATCAAATCATCCTCCATGTCAAAATGCATGATCAAAATAACCAGCAGCAACAACAAGCAGTCGGCATTCTAGGTGTAAACTTGATACATGCCTGCTATTATCATGC
>JAJRQS010000220.1 GCA_024280135.1 Bacteroidota bacterium
GATAGTAGTGGACTTTTGGACTTAGTAAAAAAACCATCCGTTAGTATTGATTTAAAAATAGTTGAACTCGTTCCTATCATTCAAAAAGCTACACCCAATACACCCGCTGAAAAACAAAAGGAATGGACTACTTTAGTGGAGCAATTAATCTTGACCCATCCTACTGATGCAAAAGCGTATAGTGTAGCTGGGGACTTGTATTATGCGTTAGGTAAAAATGATTTAGCATTAGAGGCCTATCAGAAAACCTTGGCGAAAGAAAAAAATATTTATCCTGTTTGGCAGCAAGTCGTTGAATTGTTATTTGTTAAAAAGCAGTTTGACAAAGTCATTGAAACGACTAATCAGGCATTGGATTATTTTCCAAATAAAGCAAAATTAGTGCTATTCCTAGCAGAAGCGCAGTACCGAAAAGGCAATATCAAAAAAGCCATTTCGGATTACCAACAGGCTAGTTTTATGTCGGGACGCAATCATCATCAAAAAAGATTTGTATTTGCTAGATTATCAGCACTTTATCTAGTAGAAGGCAATACAGAAAAAGCGGACAAATATCTGGCTAAAGCAGTAAAATTAGATGATATCAATGATCCACATATTGCTCATCTCAAAAAGGAAATTAAAGCAAAAAAACTACTTCCGTATAACGGGCAATGGTTGCATGTTTTTCCATTGGGTGTTTTGTTGAAGTAGTCTGCTCAAAAATTTTGTCGAGTCCTCTAAAATGCCTTTAAATTAATAATATGAAGCCTCTTTACTTTGTACTTCTTGCGGTAATTATTCTTGGCTCTATGGCTTGTGGTGGCTCCAAAAAAGCTGTCAACTTAGACAATCTAAAGCCGCTAAAAATGAGCAAGATGACTGCCAAATTAGAAGACGCGGCAACACATCCAGAATGGCTTTACAGCAAAGGACAAATTCATTACAAAGACCATAGAATTAGTATTGGTGTTACCTATTCTGCTATCTTGCGCAAGGATAGTATTTTTGTCATGGCGGTCAAAAAACTAGGTATGGTCGTAGGTAAAATTAAAATAACGCCGGACTCTATCATCATCCTAAATCCTTTTCAGAAAAAATGGATGGGCGGTACTTTGGAAGAAATTGCGAATACATTTGGGGTGCCACCAAAATTCTCTATTATACAAGATATGATTTTGGGCAACCCCATGATTGTCACTCGACAAAATGCCAATAGCGTCATTGAAAATAAAAAATATAAATACACCGCTCACGATAATAATTGGCTCAATCATTTTTGGCTAGACCCCATCAAAGGACTTCTTGTTAAACAATATCTAAAAGACAATCATACCAAACAAAGAATCATTCAGGAAATCTCTGAATATAAAGAACTCGAATCTGGCACTCTTTTCTCCTTTTTGCGTACATTAGAGCTACACACGCTGCAAAATGGTCAAATTGACATTAGAATTAATACAAAAAAAGTGGTTTGGAATCAACCTAGAGCCATCCATTTTTCAATCCCCAGTCACTATGAACAAGTGGAGTAAATTTGTCATTATACTCTTATTGTTTTTTGCTTTTACACCGCTTATAGAGGCACAATCTCGTGTCAAAAATCTTCGCCAAAGAAGTATTGCCCTTCGGAAAGAAATCCGAGCTACTTCAGGCATGCTTAAAAAAACAAAAAAAGAAAAAGCAGAAGCACTCAATCGTCTAATGGCGCTGAATGTTCAAATTAAGTCTCGAACAGAACTAGTCAATGCCCTAGTCTTAGAAGTGGACTCACTCAATAATCGCATCTATCAAAACGCTGAAATTGTTGATGTTTTGTCGCAAGACCTAAAAAGCCTGAAGGTCGAATATGCGAAGATAATGCAAAATACGCTTAGGTATAAGTACAATAAATCTCCACTCTTATTTTTATTTTCGGCTGATAGCTTCAATCAAGCTTTTAAGCGATGGCTCTATCTTCGTCAGTATAATCGCTATCGAAGCCAACAAGTCGAAATGGTTGCGGCTACTTCCCGAATGCTTCAAAAGAAGGTAGATGATTTATCTGCCGAACGGGATCGCATGGAACTCCTTCTTGCTTCTATCCAGTCACAAAGTCAATTATTGGTCAAAGAAAAATCTATCAAGTACGCTTTGGTCAAAAATCTTAAGAAAAATACTAAATCCCTGAAAAGGAAATTAGCCAAAAGAGAAAAGGAACAAAAAGCACTCAATAGTCAGATCGCTTCCATGATTGCAAATGCAGAACGTAATTCAAAAAGAAAAAAGTCCTCAAAAACAATAAAATCTAAACCCGAAGTAATCAGTACTTTTCATCGTGCCAAAGGAAAATTATCCTGGCCGGCAGAAGGATACATCACAGGTTTTTTTGGAAAACATCCTCATCCCACAGCTCCTAAAGTCATGGTGGCTAATAATGGTGTGGACATCCGAATCAACGGAGATGCTACGGTCAAAGCCGTCTATCAAGGTGAAGTGCTAGCCATTGAAGGATTTACAGGAAATGGTCTAACCATTCTAGTCAAACACGGAAATTACTATACGGTATATGCTAATCTATCTCAAGCACTTGTTCAAGTGGGACAAAAGGTTAATACTTTCCAATCTATTGGTATTGCTGCCAAAGGAAGTAATCATTATCCTACTTTACATTTTGAACTATGGAAAGGAAAAGTAGCTTTGAATCCTGTACGGTGGTTGAGAAAATGACCGTGCTAAATGACATCAGCTTCTTGCGAAAAAACAATAATGGATAAAAAACTAATTTTTGATTTTAAAACAAACATCTCAGCCGTCCGCATTCCTTTAGAAATGAATAATCCGTTTGGATCATTTATTCCCGAAATAGCCAAAATAGCCGCAGCAGAGTTTCAAGAATTTATTACAGAAGAATCCAAACAATGGACACATGATATTTTACTTGAAAAAGGTAAAATGTTTGGAATATTGGTTGTGCAGATGAAAGATGAAAGTTATAAATTTCTGGGCACGATTTCTGGAAAGATGCTAAAAAATGACAAGTGTGCCCAATTCATTCCTTCTGTATTTGATGATTCTGTTGATGATTTTTTTATTGACAAAGGAATGGCTGCTCTAGGAATAATGGGCAGTGAAATTAAAAATACGACCGATGCCAAAGAAATTATTTTACTGAAAAAAATAAGAAAAAATAAGTCTATTGCCTTACAGCAACGGCTCTTTGAGCATTATCATTTTTTAAACCTATCTGGGCAAAAGAAAAATTTACTCGATATCTTTAAGCTGGCAGCACGTGGTAACCCTCCAGCCGCAGCGGGTGAATGTGCTGCTCCAAAATTAATCCAATATGCCATCCAAAATCAACTAAAACCAATTGCATTAGCGGAGTTTTGGTGGGGTGCAACTATCAAGGACAAGACCCGAGAGCATAAAGTATTTTATCCAGCCTGTAATAATAGATGCCGACCTATCTTAGGATATATGCTGGAAAACATGTCGTTGTGAGCAAAACAAAACACGCTTACCAAACGAATGGTAAGCGTGTTTTCTTAATAGGGCTTTTTAGGATTA
>JAJRQS010000221.1 GCA_024280135.1 Bacteroidota bacterium
AAACGACAAAAGAGAAGAAGAGGCGTAAGAGAGAAAAAGGCAGAAATTGCAGAAATGCAAGAAATGGAACAAGATTTAGGAACAATTCAGGTTACAGAATTTATTTCGGTATCTGAATTTGCAAGCCTTTTAGATGTCACGCCAGTTGATATTATTTCTGCTTGTTTTAGTCTTGGTGTGATGGTCTCTATTAACCAGAGAATGGATGCTGAGATTATAGAATTGGTCGCTACAGAGTTTGATAGAGAAATTGAGTTTATATCAGCTGAAGAAATATTAGATCTGAATGTTGACGAAATAATAGATGCCGAAGAAGATTTAGTACCACGTCCTCCTATCGTGACCATTATGGGACACGTAGATCATGGTAAAACTTCACTGCTAGATTATATCCGCTCTGCCAAGATCGCAGATGGAGAAGCGGGGGGTATTACTCAACATATAGGTGCCTACGAAGTAAAAGTAGGAGACTTAGGGGTGACCTTCTTAGATACTCCAGGACACGAAGCTTTTACAGCAATGAGAGCCAGGGGAGCAAAAGTTACGGATATTGCTGTCATCATTATTTCAGCAGATGATAGAGTGATGCCGCAGACGAAAGAAGCTATCAGTCATGCACAAGCGGCAGGCGTGCCGATGATTTTTGCCATCAATAAGATTGACAAAGATGGGGCTAACCCAGAGGTGATTAAGAAAGATTTGTCAGCGATGAACATTCTAGTAGAAGAGTGGGGAGGGGAATATATGTCTGAAGATATTTCTGCTAAGACAGGTCTGAATGTAGATAAATTATTAGAAAAAATATTGCTCCAAGCTGAGATGATGGAGCTCAGAGCGAATCCAAATCGAGCTGCTCTAGGTTCCGTGATTGAAGCGTCTCTCGAAAAAGGTAAAGGATATATCACTAAGATGCTTGTGCAAAAAGGTACTTTGTCTATTGGTGATTCCATTGTCGCAGGAGAATTCTCGGGTAGAATTAAGGCATTGATTAATGATACAGGTCAACGCCTGAAGTCAGCAGGTCCTTCTACCCCCGTTTTAGTGATGGGATTAGACGGTGCGCCAGCAGCCGGCGAAATATTCAAAGAAGTGGCTACGGATTCAGAAGCAAGACGTATTGCTTCTAAAGTCGCACAAATCAAAAGAGAACAATCCAATCGTGCTCAACGCCGGATTAGTTTGGATGAAATTGGTCGCCGTTTGGCACTAGGTTCATTTAAAGAATTAAACTTAATCGTAAAAGGAGATGTGGATGGTTCGGTAGAAGCATTATCAGATTCTTTGATAAAATTGGGTGTTGAAACCATCCAAGTCAATGTCATTCATAAGGCTGTTGGTCAGATTTTTGAATCAGATATCCTATTGGCTTCAGCTTCGGATGCGATTATTATTGGTTTCCAAGTAAGACCTTCTGCCGCAGCTCGTGCGTTGGCTGACGTTGAAAAAGTAGAAATCAAAACCTATAGCGTAATCTATGAAGCCATTGATGACGTAAAGGCTGCCATGGAAGGTTTATTAGAGCCTAAAGAGGAGGAAGAAGTAACTGGATACATAGAAATAAGAGACGTTTTCTCTATCTCTCGTATCGGTAAGATTGCGGGTTGTTATGTTCAAAGTGGTAAAGTCACTAGAAATAGCAAAGTCCGTGTTATCAGAGACGGTATCGTTATCTATCCAACGAAAGAAGGCGTTGTGGGTCAATTGGCATCTTTAAAACGATTCAAAGACGACGTGAAAGAAGTTAAAAACGGAATGGAATGTGGATTGTCCATCAAAAACTTTAATGACATTAAAGTAGGAGATGAAATTGAAGCTTACGTGATTAATGAAATCCAACAGACTTTAGATTAAGCTTTCTTGTAGATGATTCTCTAATCACGTAGCTTGAGTGATGGTAGTGAAAGAATGTGCTTTTTATTTTGAGCAGTGCTCTTAAAACGTGTTACTAAATCAAATCACAACTCCATCAAAATCTTTCCCTTCTCCACTGATTCGCCTTCTTTAATATTAACTTTAGAAATCGTCCCGTCAGTCGGTGCCTTGATAATATTTTCCATTTTCATTGCTTCCAAAATAAGCAATGAATCTCCTTTTGCGAAAGAGTCTCCAGCTTTTAAGAAAATTTTGAGGACAAGTCCTGGCATCGGTGCTTTGATGTCTTTTATGTCAATAACGACTTCTTTACTCAGACCCATTTTTTCGATTAATTGGGCGTATTGATCTTGGATCGTCATATCAAAAACTTCCCCATTAACGCTTATTTGCATTTGCCGGTTGGCATAGTCAAAATGAACCAGATCAATTGTATAGGATTGACCATCTGCGAGCAATTGCCATTGGTTTTGTCCAATTTCTACAAGATCCAGTGATTCTAGTTCGTTGGGTTGGATTTCAAACGAACGACCATCAAGGTTTTGGATGATAAATGGATTGGACATAGGTGTTATTTTGAGGTAATAGACTTTTTGGTCTAAACTAAAGGCAAATTTATCTAACTAATCGTTACTATTCCATTTTTTTGCCGACTTTTATGGTATTATTTTGCGCAAGCGAATCTAGATCTTATGCAGACCACCGAAATAATCAAACTAGCTTTTCAAAATATCCGTAGTAATATGCTCCGTACCTTATTGACGGTGTCCATTATTGCTATTGGTATTATGGCATTGGTGGGGATTTTAACCGCATTGGATGGGGTTACTTATGCGTTGAGTGATAGTTTCTCTGGATTGGGAGCAAAATCATTTGAGATAGCTCAAAAGGTTGAAGATGTAGGACCTCATCGGCGAAAAACCATTGGAGACGTTATTTCTTTTCAGCAAGCAGAATTATTCAAAAAAAGATTTGATGCCGACGCTCGAACCGCTATTTCTATGGATTGTACGGGAATGGCAACTGTAAAGTATCGAAAGGAGTCTTCTAACCCCAATGTGACTGTCCAGGCAATCGATGATAACTATCTTTATGTAAATGGAAAAAGCCTTTCTTTTGGACGAAATTTTTCGGAAACGGAATTAAAAAATGGTGCGCACAAAGCCATCATAGGTAAGGACATCGTGGATGATATTTTTGATGGAAAAGCATCTTTTGCGGTGGGGCAATTCTTTACAGTAGGGGATATGCGGTTTAAGGTGATTGGCATTTTAGCGTCTCAAGGTTCGACGATGGGGGGCGGAAGTGATCGTGTGGTGATGCTGCCCTTGTCCGTGGGAAAAGTGATTTATGGGGAGCCGAAGCGCGGGTATTCATTGGTTGTCAGGGGGAGTAATATGTTGGATATGGAATTTGCGGAAGCGGAGGCAGAAGGCTTGTTTAGACAGGTTCGGAGATTGAAGATAGGAGAGGAGGATGATTTTGAAATTCTAAAATCAGACGCGATGATAGATAAGCTTAAAGAAAATACAGCGACCATTCGAATATCGACCATTAGTATCGGCTTGATAACCTTATTAGGAGCAGCCATCGGCTTGATGAATATTATGTTGGTTTCGGTGACAGAGCGCACCAAAGAAATTGGGATTAATAAGGCGCTTGGGGCTACTAAGTCCGATATCCGTCGCCTCTTTTTGATTGAAGCATTATTGATAGGATTGATAGGCGGTCTATTGGGTGTGATTTTAGGGGTCTTAGTAGGGAATATTGTACCCTTAATTATGGGGGGCAATTTCTTGATGCCGTGGGGTTGGCTGGCCCTTGGGATAGCACTTTGCTTGCTAGTGGGTATCGTTTCGGGGTATTATCCGGCCAAAAAAGCTGCGGAATTAGACCCGATTGAGGCATTGAGGCATGACTAAGCCTTCGCCCAAAACCTTATAAGCCATACTTTTGTTAACCTAGTATGACTGCAAAGAAAATCTCCTTTACCCAAAATAAAATTCAGGGCGTTGTCCAATTACCTGC
>JAJRQS010000222.1 GCA_024280135.1 Bacteroidota bacterium
ATCGTTCAATTTTTTGTTTGAAAATAAAAGCCAAACTTGGCTTATTAGGCAAAGTTACTTTTTTTTTGGCATAAACGTATATTTGATAGGGCTAAAGTGTATATAACAACTGAATAATGTTGTAAATAACAATTTTATTTGGCCAATAGAATTTAAAGTTGGGCTTATAATTGCAACGCTTCGATGAGATAGCCACTATCCCCTAGGTAGGGAAAGCCACGAATGCACGAATTATCTTTCCTTGTATTACCTCTGCTAAAGCAGACGAATAAGAAATAAAAACGTACCTTGTGACCTTCATGCTAAAGAGAATTCTAAACTTATTTTTATACAGCAATGTATTCATTGCGGTGTGTGCCGTGTCATTACTTTGGTCCTCAGAGTTGTTGGCTTTTCAGGAGGTAGTGCTTTCGCCCTTTGATGGGTTGGTGTTTGCCGCCAGTCTATTTGTGTATTCAGCTCATAGGCTTGTAGGTATCCATAAACAAAAAGCGGCACAAGTTAATAAGCGTCATGCATTGATTCAGAGAATAGAGCCCTTGGTGATAGGCTTGGCTAGTTTAGGCTTAATTGCTAGTGTTTTTTTCTTTTTCGGCTTATCGGATATGCAGCAGGTCTTATTGGTCTTTCCGGCGGTGGTATCTATAGCCTATATTGTTCCTTTTTCCCGAAATGGCAAAAGATTAAGGGATTATCCTTTCATTAAAGTCTTTTTAATAGCCTATACTTGGGCATGGGTTACTGTTATTGTGCCTATGTGGGAGTTACAAGTTGATGGCCTTTGGTGGCTTTTTTTTGAACGCTTTTTCTTTATTTTAGCTATTACGCTGCCTTTTGATATTAGGGACATTTTATTGGATAGACGGCAGGAGGTGAAGACGATTCCTGTGCTTATTGGAACGAAGCGTACAAAAAAACTTTCCTTTTTGATGTTAGGAATATCTCTAATGATTGGGATTATCTATCTTTTAGCCTTTTCTTTGCAGTACAAAATGTTGAATGGGTATCTTGTAGCTGGTTTATATACTTTTTTCCTTTTACGTAAGGTCAGAAAAGGAGCGCCTGATTATTTGTTCACGGGGTATCTTGATGGGACTATGATTGTGCAGTTTGTTCTGCTTCAAGCATTTGTTTACTTTTTTAATTAATTGACATGATGAATCGAATTTGGATTTTTGTTTTTTTACTTTTTGCGCAAGCGAGTTACGGACAACATGAAGATGTATTGGTCGGGGAAGAAGGGGACATGCTTTTGCAGCATCTTGTTCAAAATTACAAGCCCAGTTCAGTCTTAGATTATGGAAATGCTCGCCGAAAAATGTTTGGCGAAGTAGATAATATTAATGACTCTGTTTATTGCGTGTACACCAGTTATCGAATTTATATTAACCCGAATAAGGATCCCAAATCTGATGCATTTTCAAAAGGCATGAACACCGAACATTCTTTTCCTCAATCCAAAGGTGCCACTGGACAAGCGAAAAGTAATGTACACCACCTTTTTCCTACCCGTGTGGATGTAAATGGAGAAAGAGGTCATGTCCCTTTTGAGGATATTCCGGATAATTTGACAGATAGCTGGTATTATCTTGCGAGTAAAACGTCTAATATTCCGAATATGAATATTGATTTGTATAGTGAATCAGATAAAGGGATTAGATTTGAACCTCCAGAGGCGCATAAAGGAAACATCGCTCGTGCCATGATGTATTTTTATACGATGTATAAGCAACAAGCTGACAATGCAGATAATGGATATTTTCAAGGGATGTTGCCTTCTATTTGTCAATGGCATTATGAAGATGAAGTAGATCAACGAGAGTGGGATCGCACTTGGGCAATTGCTGCATTTCAAAGCAATAAACCCAATCCTTTTGTATTAGATTGCACGCTCGCAGAACGTTCTTATTGTTCAGGTATGGGTATGGTTTGTATGCCTGATGCAACGGATGATATTAAGAATACTATTCAGTCTTTTGGCACTTATCCTAATCCTGCGAGTCTTGCGACCAAAATTAGATTTACATCGAGTGAGGCTTTCATAAAAGGAAGTTTAGTCATTCATAACATGACAGGCCAAAAGGTTTTTGGACATGATTTAAAGGGAATCGTAGTTGGACCCAATGAAGTCCCAATTGATTTAGCAGATTGGAATCCAGGTTTCTATTTGTATACAATCCAAATCAATGGGGCTGTTGTTTCTGGGAAACTGATTGTGTACTAATAATTCTTATGGAAGAGAAGCGGAAAGCTAAAATCGAACAGGCTGCTAGAAATCGACAATTAGACATTGCAGTCGTGTTAGAGAATGTACATGATTCTCATAATATCGGTGCTGTGATGCGAACCTGTGATAGTGTGGGCATTCAGTCCGTTTATCTGTTGAATACGGAAGTAATACCGCTCAAGAATATTGTCATTGGAAAACGTACATCTTCTGGCTCAAGAAAATGGATAGATGTATATCTTTTTACCGATAGAGAAAAGTGCTTCGCCGCCTTACGGCAAAAATATGATAAGATACTTTCTACACATATTGGGAGCGATTCTGTCAGTTTATATGATTTGGACTTAACGCAATCTGTTGCGCTGCTTTTTGGAAATGAACGAGACGGCGTGACAACTGAAACCTTAGAAATGTGTGATGGGAACTTTTTAATTCCGCAATTCGGTTTTGTGCAAAGCCTGAACATTTCAGTGTCTTGTGCCATTACATTATACGAAGCAGCTCGCCAAAGAGTTCTAGCCAAAATGTACA
>JAJRQS010000223.1 GCA_024280135.1 Bacteroidota bacterium
GCCACAAAGTTAGGGTACAATCAAAATTTGGTCGTGTCATTCAAATAGAAGTACTAGGCATTCCAGATATCTATCCTTATATGGATAAAGAACTAATTTCCATCCTAAACACTAGTGTCCCCGAATTTCTTCCAGCATAGGGCGTACGTCACCATTTGTCGTACTGCCTTTTGAATAGAAGGCAAAGATAACGGATACCGATTAGTTCACCTTTATCCAATTTATACTCTAGTTCGTCGATTATCAAAATTCAACTTGCAACTAATCCTTCCCCCAAGCGTCTTTCTAACATTCAAACCTACAAAAAAGAAATAAATGAAAAGCCAACTAATAACCTTTGTAATACTACTTTTTACCACTTTAGGGCTTACGCAAAACCCACAACAGGTCATTCAGGGAAAAGTAGTCAACGATACCAATGAGCCATTATCCTATGCGAACATTCTCCTTCACAGCCTACCTGACTCATCGATTGCCAAAGTTGGTTACACTTCTGAAAAGGGAGATTTTGAAATATATCTGCCAAACACCGAAACTGAATACTACTTAGAAGTTACTTATGTAGGCATGACTGAGTTTACTTCAGATTCTTTTTCGGCTAAAGACGGTAAAAATTTTACAACCATCCAGCTTGCCACAGAGGCATCACTCAAAGAAGTAGTCGTCACTTCTCAAAGACGTATGATTGAAGTTCAGCCCGACAAAACAGTTTTTAATATTGACAAAAGCATCAACTCTGCTGGAAATGATGCCATGAGCCTTTTGCGCAAGGCTCCAGGCGTCATGGTTGATAATAATGACAATATCATCTTACTGGGAAAATCAGGTGTACTCGTCTATGTGGACGGTAGAAGGACACCCATGTCTGGTGATGACCTAGCCAATATGCTTAAAAATATTCCTTCCGAACAAATCGATGCCATTGAAATAATCACAAGCCCGTCTGCCAAATATGAAGCAGAAGGAAATGCGGGTATTATTAATATTAGGCTCAAAAAAAATGAAAACTTTGGTGCCAACGGAACGTTTACAGCTGGCTATTCAATCGGTGTATATGCCAAATACAGAACAGGTCTAAGTGGCAACTATCGAAATAAAAAAATAAATATTTTTGGTAGTGTCAACGGCAATAAAGGGCTTTACCAGAATACAACACACATTAAAAGAGAACTAAGTCAGCAAGTCTATGACAGCGAATCAGTTATTGTTACGGACAATGATGACTTATCCTACAAAGCTGGACTTGATTTCTTTCTAAGTCCACATAGCACCATCGGGTTATTATACAATGGAGGCTATTCAGATGGCACCGTCCACACAGGCGCTACTACTGAAATCTATCCCGAAAGTAATAAAAGTGCGATTAACTATTTAGAATCCAATAGTATCGGTAACGACAATAGAAAACGAAACAATATTAATTTAAACTATCAGTTCAAGAAAAAATCTGGGGTTGAACTAAACATTGATTTGGACTATGGAAACTACTCCAACAAAAGCAATAACATACAACCTAATAAGTATTTTGACACGGATCATAATACACTCCTTTCTAAAAATGAAAACCGAACGAACTCCCCTAGTGAAATCAACATCTTAGTGGGAAAAATAGACTTCGAACAAAAACTACTAGGGGGTAAGATTGAAATCGGAACAAAGATGTCTAAGGTACATACCGATAATACTTTTGATTTCTACAATGTCGTAAATACCCAACCAACCATTGATTCTAATCGAACCAATATATTTCGCTATGATGAACAAGTCGTTGCAGGGTATTTTAGTTACTTGCGCCCCCTTAGTGAAAAACTCACTTTCAACATCGGTCTTCGAGCGGAAAACACAAAAACCAAAGGAGAATTAATCGCCTTAAAAATCAATCAAGACAAACCAGACGAGCGCAATTATTTAAGTTGGTTTCCGTCCACTTCCTTGTCCTACAACCTCAATGATAAAAACAGTTTTAGGCTAAGCTATGGAAAAAGAATCAGTCGTCCCAACTACGAGGAGCTAAATCCTTTTGAGTTCAAGCTGGATGAATTAAGCTATCAGAAAGGGAATCCTTTTCTACAGCCTCACTTTTCCCATAATCTTCAACTCAGCCATACCTTCATGAATATGGTCACATCATCCCTAAACTATACCCGTATTAATGACTACATGACCCGAATTGTCGATACCACCAACTTAAATGCAAGTTTCATCACTTGGAAAAACATCAGTTCTCAAGATGTTTATAGCATGAATATCAGCTCTCCAATCCCTATTACTAAATGGTGGTCAGCATACACCAATATCAATGTATATCAAAGCATCAACAAAGCTGATTTTGGTGCAAACCGAAAAATAAACCTCAAAGTAACGGGCATAAATATCTATGCACAAAACACCTACCGGTTACCCAAAGGGATCTCATTAGAACTTTCTGGTTTTTATGCTTCTCCTAGTGTTTGGGGTGGAACCTTTAAAACCAAAGCATGTGGGGAGCAGACATCGGATTCCAAAAGAAAATTTTAAAAGGCAAAGGCAACCTAAAGATTGGTCTGGATGATATTTTCAATACACTACGCTGGAGAGCAGAAAGTATTTATGCAGGACAACGAATGTCCGGAGGTGGCAGCTGGGAAGCACATCAGTACAAAATCAACTTCACTTACAATTTTGGAAACAATAAAGTTAAAACAGCCCGGAGAAGAAAAACAGGTTTGGAAGATGAAGCGGGTCGTATTAAGAAAGGTAATTAATTTTTATTTTTAAATAAATCACTAAAAAAAATACATAACTACCTCTAAGTCAACAGTCGATCCGTTTGTAAACGTATATATACGTTTGTAAACGTTTACAAACGGATAAAGACAAATAGGCCTCCCATCTTTGCGACATGAAAAACACGCTCTAAGATGAAGCCCGAAGACAATATTAACAATCCGCACGACAAGTACTTTAAAATTGCCTTCTCACATAGAGATTTGGTAATGGATTTTATAAAAGTATTTGTACCAATAGAAGTGAGGGAGAAAATAGATTTACGAACTATCAAGAAGCTGGACATCAGTTATATTACAGAAGATTTAGAAACCTTTTTTTCTGATGTAGTTTACTCCGTGAAGTAAACAAGATCTCGACTTAATAGCGCCATCGTCGTCTATCACGGACAAAAGAAGTGGAAATAACTACAGATATACACAATTGGAGAAACCTGAACGCTTGACTCCAGCTTCTAATCCACATTTGGAGCTAGCACAAATTAATTAAAGTATAAAATTTTGCATATTTGAGTAACTTCAAAATTAAAAAACATATAAACTAGCATGGGGTATTCTATACTTCTGTCGTTACAGCATAACACAATCGAACGCTACAAACAACCAAATCGTCTAAAATGAAAAAATTTACTTTCTTTTTATCCTTTAGTATCATACTACTTCCCTTTATGCTATCCGCACAGACCCACAGTTGGATCAACACAAATCCAGGAGGCGGTGGCGCTTTTAGTACGATAGGAGCGGGCCCAACTGGAACGGTTTTGGCTGGTAGCGATTTAAGTGGTGCTTATTTATCAAATGATGGCGGTACTTCTTGGACCGTGATTGGCGCAAGTAAAGGCTTAACGAACACCCATGTGAGTGGTATTGGTTTTCACCCAACTAATGGAAATATCTTTTTTATTGGCACAGAGGACGGCATCTATCGAAGTACTGATGGCAATACGGTAACCAAAACAAATATGGCGGATGGTTATGTAACGGATATTGAATTTTGTAGAGATTTCCCAGATCGAGGATATGCTACTTATCATCCGCTTTATGATACAACTTTAGGGGTTATATATATGTCTAATAACAATGGTATTCAATGGTCAAAAGTGAGCAATGCGACTCTCCCTAATGACCTCAGATTATTAAAAATAGAAGTTCACCCAACAAACAAAGACATCCTATATACTTTGTCTGGTGATGGCCGTTTTAATTGTGGTCCACCAAGGGTTTTTCGAAGTACAGACGGAGGTATCAACTGGACGAATATCACACCATCTATAGATGGTCTCACATTTGATGTTTTAGATTTTGCGATTAATAAAGACAATCCAAGTACAGTTTATTTGACCACTATGACTGCAAGTTGTGCTAACGATTTTTTTTGGAGCAATATGAGCGGTTCATTTTTTGTCTCTAATGATGGTGGCGATTCTTGGACAAATAAAGGTAATCATAGTGGAGTCATCTGGCCAAAAATAGGTTCATCGGGTACCGTTAGACTTATCGATCCACGAGAACCGTACCCATGGGTAGATATAGATCATACGGGTACTTGGAAGACGACTGATAATGGAGATAATTGGACACATTCAATTGTGGACGGATGGGACACTGGTTATCAGAATTTTGGAGCTACTGGTTCTAATTTATTTCACAGCTATGGTGTCAGTTTCAATGGTATTGCCAAAACCTTAGGTGCGGATTTGTCCCAAGACAAAATATATTGGACGAATAGCCAGTGGGTTTTTTCTTCTGATAATGAAGGTGCCCATTTTACTAATCAATATACCACGCCAGATGGAAGTGACTGGAAATCGAGAGGTTTTGACAATGTGACGATGACAGACTTAAGTGTCTGTGAAGCGAATCCTGATGTGGCCTATTTGGGTTATCACGATATTGGGCTTTGGGCTACTACTAATGGCGGTAATTCTTGGCATAGCTGCAACGAACCCACAAATGAAGAATTAACAGGCGCTTGGGAAGGGTATGGTGGTAATACTTTTACTGTATTAGTTGATCCTGCTGACGCCTCCAAAGTATGGGCGAGTATGCAACCCAGTTGGGGAGAATTTTCTTATTTGATGCGTAATACGCAGTCCGGAGATAAAAATTCTTGGTCCAAAACGACGGGCCTGATTGTCAATTTGGATACACCTACTGTTATTCTCGGATTATCAATTGATCCGAGCTCTATGCCTAATACCCGGACTTTATTCGTAACATCTGATGGGGATATTTTCCGTTCTATCGACGATGGGCAGACATGGTCAAAAGTCTATACAGATGGTGGTTTACGTTTTACATTTGTGCACCCGACCAATGGTAATATCATCTATGCAGGTGGAGAATCGGGCTTAGTAAAATCTAGTGATGGCGGTAATACTTGGGCAAGCGCAGGAACTGCGGGCATGCAAGGAAATACCCA
>JAJRQS010000224.1 GCA_024280135.1 Bacteroidota bacterium
ACTTGATTCATTTCATTGAGAAACTTCTCACGTTTTGTGGTGACTTTCTTATTTTCGTAGGCAAGGCTAGCAAAGCTTCGTTGTTTCATTTTCGAGATCCGTTTTTTGATCCTGTTATTTTCTCATGAATCTTGGACTTAATCAGGTTTTCCTTAAGTGATCCAGCACTGGAAAAGCAACTTGCGCGTGATTTGTTCTTTCGTCGTTTTGTAGGTTTGAGCCTAAGTGAGCGTATTCCTGATCATTCCACTTTTTGGCGTTTTCGCAACCTTCTGGAAGAGCTACAACTAAACGAAGTTTTACTAGAAGAGATCAATCTTCAACTCGGTGATAAAGGGCTATTAATAAGTGTAGCGATTATTGCAGCTAAGGAGTTGCAGAAAAAAGCTGACATAACAAGTGAGGAAACGGCTACGCTTAAATCAGAACTCGGTACTTTAAAGTCAGAAACGGCTGGGCTTATATCTGAAAATGACCGACTTCAAAAGCGTTTGGCATCATTGGAAAAATTGGTAACTAACCTAGCTTCTGCGAGCATTTTGAAAGGCAAAGGATACAAGGTTGCCATAAAATAACTTGTAAACAAATATAATATTTTAAGCCCAGTTTTCTGGGCTTTTTTATGTAACTAATTCGTTGAGATGCCAAGACTGTGGAAGCTACTTGCTTATACAGCTGCTTTATTCATTACTTTTTTAATGACAGTAATTGTTTTGTTAATATTGTTTTCAGTTAATGTGGGATGGACAAGAAACATTAAACTCGTTTCTCCTAATTCTTTTGCATTTTCAAGTCTTTGAGCGGGTTGAAGATCTGCATATTTAAATGCTTTTTCAAGGTATATTTCTGAGCAGGACCCGGAAAAACAAGGAATGCCCTCTTTGGTGATTTCATTCATCACTCTATCTCTGTCCCAAGAAGTTTTTAATTCATCTGGTTTAATAAATATATAACACTTATATGCGGCGTGCTCTATATGTGATGGTATCTCAGGTACCCGTAGTCCTTTAATCAGGCGTGCTGCATTCCATATCCTTGTAGCATTTCTGGTTCTTTTTGCAGACCAGTCTGCCATTTTTTTTATTTGGATGCGCCCAACGGCTGCTTGCATTTCGGTCATTCTTCCATTGGTTCCAAAACCTTCATGCAGCCATCTAAATCCGGGTGGATGTTCTTTCTTATAAATGGCATCCCATGATTTACCATGATCTTTTGTTGCCCACATTTTTTTCCACAAGCTTGTATCATTAGTCGTTACCATGCCGCCCTCACCACCAGTCGACATGATTTTCTCTTGGCAAAATGACCATGCACTGACATGGCCAATAGACCCTACGGATTTCCCTTTATATTTTGCTCCATGAGCTTGAGCACAATCTTCTATAACGAATAAGTTATGCTCTTTTGATAAATTCATTATATCATCCATTTCACAGGGCCAGCCTGCTAGGTGAACACAAATAATGGCTTTCGTTCGAGGTGTGATAACTGTTTCTATACGATCTGCTGTGATATTTTGAGAATCAATATCTATGTCGACAAAAACAGGAATAGCACCCGCTGTGACAATACTAGATGCTGAAGCAATAAAGGTTCGGGAGGTTACGATCACTTCATCACCTTTGCCAATACCTAAGCACTCTATGGCTATATCTAAAGCAACAGTTCCGTTTGATAGTGCGATGGCGTGTTTTGTTCCTACCCAGTCAGCAAACTCTTTTTCAAAGCTTTTGCCTTCTTTGCCTGTCCAATAATTAACTTTATTTGAAAGTAATACATTTTTAACGGCCTCTGCCTCTTCTTGTGAGAAGGACGGCCAAGATGGGAAATCGGTATTTAGCATATAAGAACCTATAGAATACTGGATGACTTATTTTTCTGAAATTAGATTTTTACTGACTAGCTTTGAGAGTATAAGATTAACTTCTTCCTTTAATGATAGGTGATTTGTATTTACAATCATATCAGGTTTAATAGGCTCTTCATAAGGTGCAGATATTCCCGTAAAGTTAGGTATTTCACCGGCACGGGCTTTTTTATAGAGACCTTTTGGGTCACGTTCTTCACAGACTTCTAAGTCACATTTACAGTAAACCTCATAAAAATCACCATGAGGTAGTCGGCTTCTAACTTGCTCTCGGTCTTCTCTGTAAGGAGATACAAAAGCAGCTAAAACTATAGTGCCTGATTCTACAAAGAGTTTGGCGACTTCACCTATCCTTCTTAGGTTTTCGTGGCGGTCTTCTTCGGTAAACCCTAAGTCAGAACAGAGCCCATGTCTAACATTATCACCGTCTAAAACTGTTACATTGTAATCCATTTCAAATAACTTCTTTTCAACAGCATTAGCTAATGTTGATTTACCTGAGCCTGAAAGACCTGTAAACCATAGTACAAAGCTCTTGTGTTGGTTTTTTTCTTGGCGGATTTGGCGTGTTATGTTACTTGCGTGCCAGTAAACTTCGTCTGTCATAGTGTGTTCTTTGTAAGATTAATTTAAAGTAGTATAAAGATTATATTACAGCAAAGTAACTGAGTGGTAGCTTAATGAGTTATAAATAATCATTTATAAGTTTTGTTAAATAGGTTTATGAATGTGTCAAGTTGGCTTTCGAGAAGTTGATTAATACCAGCAGCCCCTTTACGTCCACCCCCTGTTGGAAATTGTGTGCAGAGTTCTCCGGCATGATCAAGGTTATTTATAGGCGCTCGAACACTAACGGTAAACCCACCTTTTTGGTGGTCTGTTAAAATTGCATGGGCTCTATCGGGATATTGATTGGCGAGTTGGTTGCCAAACACACCACTGACCCTTCTTGCCCAAAGTTCATTAGGAAGTTTGTAAATTGCG
>JAJRQS010000225.1 GCA_024280135.1 Bacteroidota bacterium
AATCAAAGATATATTTGGCATTTTATCCATAAATCTTTTAAGGGTATCGATTGGCGGATGTTGAATAAAATCCCCCTCTGGCTGAATCCATTCTTGTAGGGGGTTTACATGAATAATCAATCCATCTACCTGCAATTTTTGAAGTAAAGACTGAATTTTATTCAATCCGCCATTTTCAATTTCATACTCAATCTGAGCAATACCCAAATTTGCGTACATCAACCTATCTCCAATTAAAGCGCGTACATCAAAATCATCAAAGTGCTGATCGTCGTACAACAAATTTCGGCAAGAGCCTAAACCCATACCTAGTCCAAATTCATTCACGACTTTTGCTAAATTCTTGTTTATTTGTTTTGCAAACTGAGCCCCTCCAGTCATACTAGACACCCAAATTGGAGCCTCCATTCGCTTCCCCAAAAAGGTTAACCCTATATCCGTTTTGTTATCTGGATGTCCCGCCAACATGGGTTCATAATAAAAGCGAGGATCTAACGCTTTAGCGTTAACCTGTGCTTCGAATGAAAGATCTATATGATCCCGCTTACGCAAATGTGCATTTTCGTCTATATTTTGCTTATCCATTGCTCAAAGATACTATTTTTAGATAAGATTTCAAGTTTTATCTGAAACCAAAAAACACCTTACGATACTTACCTACCTAAAAAACAAAGCATTTGCGACCATCAACTTGCCTCCTTCCCAAAAACCTCTAAACAAAGGGTTATCAACAAAGTAAACAACCTGCCCATTGCCATAGGTACGCACGCCAAAAATCATATTGTTATTTAAATGCGCCTTGAAATTTCTTCCGAAGTAACCGAGGGTAGATACTACTTCAGGTGTCCTTCCGACTGTATGCCCATCCTTCAACAAATCAAAACTAAAATCTTCAGTTTTTAGGGAATAATAAAAATCTTCGTAACCAAATGCCAAGGGATGTGTGATATCCAATACCACTTTGACAATTCCACCGGGTACACTATTCAATAAAGCATCCCGCTCCTCATTAGCGTAAACCGCAAATGAATCAACAACCTCTGTATCTTCTTCCTTTTCAGCTAACTCAAACTCACCGATATTTAAGGTCTTGCAAGCTGTTTCCAATAAAATCAAACGACCACCTAAACTGACCCATTTTTTTATCTTTTCTCTTGCCATAGCGTCTAGATTCTCATACGATCCTTTCGGAAAAATTAAAATATTAAGATCCATAAAAGCATTCTTACTTAACTCATTAAAAGGCAAAGCTACAAATGGTATTTTTAATTCTTTGTCCAAAAATGCCCAAACCTCTCCATAGCTATACGCATTAATTGAAGGCCCAAAAACAACACCTACTTTAGATCTGGTAACTAGTTTAAATTTATCTGAACCAAAGTCTGGTCCTTTCTCAGTATTTCCCGAAGCTTGCGCAAAAACGGGTAATTGAAAAGTAATAGACAATTCTTCTAGCGTTCTTTTTAATTGTTGAATTGGCATTCTATTGTCAGCCCGAGTAATAACCAAGGTGCCCCTTTGAAATTCCTTTCCACTAATTTTAAATTCGGACTGACTGTATCGGACCAAGATTCTTTTTTCCAATAGAGCATTTAACATCCTGGCACTGGAAATATCTTTCCAAGAAACCACCCAAGCATAATCGCCCATTCCCACAATTCCTTGAACACGTTTGGGTCTTGGAAAATCGTTTAAATCCGGTAATACCCCTCCCACTGCATAGGCTTCCAAATTAAAAACAAAAGGCAATGACCACGCACTAATATCATAAGTCATCGAGTCTGTTAGGTGACTCACAGGCTCCAACAACACATTGGCAATAACACCCATTGCTTGTTTGGCTGGAATGACTAAATCTCCTGGATGAATAGCAAAAGAGGTATTGTTTTGATTCTCATAATCATACCCAACAGCATCTTTAGAATACCGAACAGATCCATATTCAATATGGTGCAAGTCCAAAAGTTTCTTCAATTTTTCCATACGATAAACAGAGCGACCTTTTTTTATCACATAGCCTTGATATTTTCCAATTAACGTTTCTTGGCTCTTTTTAAAATAATTAGCAAAAGAAACAAGAATCTCCTTGTTGTATTTTTTGGCTGTTTCAATGGTTGCCAAAACCGCTGCTACATGGTGTTCGATTCGATCCTCAATGCTTAGTAAACTGCCATTTTCCAATCGTAATTTTTGGCCAGCAACTCCATGACCGCCTTGCTCATAGGTCATCCCAATGGCCCCGTTGAATGAAGGATAAGTATCCCCATAGCCCGGATAAAACATATCAAAAATTTCACCTGTAAAATAAAGCCATTTTCTTTTATCAAAGACTTCTGCATTATGGTCTCCGATAGTTGTTTGAAAATCTTTTTGAAAATCTGAAATGTATTCATGAATGGGTTCTACCGCTGGTGCAAAAAAGTAATGTTTTCCTGGATGTTGCTCGTGTAAATCAGGTACAATGTGCGGCATCCACTCATGATAAATCTTTAATAAATCTCTTGTTTCAGATTGAGTCCCCCATGCCCAATCCCTATTTAAATCTCGATAAAAATGATTGCCTCGACCTGTAGGCCATGGCTCCAAGTGCTCTCTGCTTTTTTTATTTGGCATCATCACATCATGAGATACCTGACGATTCCAACTAACATACCGATTGAATCCATCAGGATTCAAAGAAGGGTTTAATATTACAATTACATCTTGAAGCCAATCTTCATCTTTTTGTGTCAGATCATATAGGATTTGAAGAGAACTTTCTGTTGCTCCTGGTTCATTTCCATGTACTCCAAAGTTCACCCACACAATAGATTTAGCCTTTCCTACATCTCCTACCCCTTTTTCTAGCCCCGTCAACTTTAGATTATTTAAACGAATACTTTCGAGGTTTTGGATATTCTCTGGACTAGAGACAATCGCAATACAAAGAGGTCTTTGTTCTTGCGACAAACCGTATTTCTGAAATACGACCGATTTACTATTTTCGGCAACATATTTAAAGTAATCAACTACTAAGTGATGAGGTGTGAATTTCTTGCTATAATCTGTTGGTAAAAAATCAACAGGATTCTGTATAGTGTCTTGAGCCATAGCCCCTAGACCGAGGTATACAAAAAATAATAAAAATACAATTCGCATTCAATTTTGGTTTAGGTCTGGAGTTAACAAGTTGAACGCAACACTAAAACACTTGTTCAGCAATTGCTTGAATAATTGGGGAATCTCCCATGGTGTAAAAATGGATTCCAGGTACGCCTGCTGCTTTCAGTTCTTTGGATTGCATCACTGCCCATTCTATCCCAACTTGTATTCTAGCTTCAGCATTTTTAGCCTTTAAAATAGCTTTCACTAATTCTTCTGGGAAGTTAACATAAAACTTACGGGGTATTGAATTCAATTGATATTTTTTTGTCACTGGCTTTAGACCTGGAATAATAGGAACGTCAATACCTGCTGCCCTGCATTTATCCACAAAAGAAAAATATTTTTTATTATCAAAAAACAGCTGGGTAACAATGTAATTGGCACCAGCATCTACCTTCTTTTTAAGGTTGATGATATCCGCATCCATATTGGGGGATTCAAAATGCTTTTCGGGATAACCTGCTACACCGATACAAAAATCAGTATTGGCACCATTGACGACATGTTCATCTTGATAAACACCATTATTCATTTCAACTATTTGCTTAACCAATTCAATTGCGTATTTATGTCCCTTTTCTTCAGGAACAAACTTACTTTCAAAAGCTCTTGCATCTCCCCTTAATGCCAAAACATTATGGATACCTAAAAAATTCAAATCAATCAGCGCATTTTCTGTTTCCTCTTTTGAGAAACCACCACATAGCAAATGAGGTACTGCATCAACTCCATACCGTTGACTAATCGCTGTACAAATCCCTATCGTCCCTGGACGCTTACGAATAGCCGTTTTTTCAAAATAACCATCCTTCATGCTTTTATAGACAAACTCCTCTCGATGATACGTCACATCCACAAAAGGTGGCTTAAACTCCATCAGCGGATCTAAGGAGTCAAATATCTCCTGAATCGTACTTCCTTTTAAGGGAGGCAATATCTCAAAGGAAATCAATGTTTTTCCTTTCGCTTTTTCAAAATATTCGGTTACTTTCATGAAAAGTGGATTTTAGCTCAAAATCGAACTCGTATAAGTTGATGCTTAATTTTAAGCTTTGGAAGATGCAAAGCTACTTATTTTATTTAGGATAATCTTTGAAATGAGGTGTGGGATAAAAAACTTATGCTTGGCTCCCTTCTTTCGGTCAATTTCGATAGACTAAAAAAAAGCCTCCACCACCCGCTCCACATATTTTATAGTTATTTTTTCTTGACCAAGCCTCTCGCCAAACTACTTTAACCTTATCTGGAATCAATGTATCAAAGAATTCAAATTGCCAATGACTAATCTCTTCAAAAGCATTTTGGAGTGCCACTTCATCTTCGTCTAACAAAGCATCAATAGCTTTTGAATTAGCAGGAATTAGATGCGCCAACACCGCTCGCTTAAATAAAGAATCTTTAATCATTTTATTTTTATACCAAGCAACCAAGGGTGCAGTACTTCTTGAAATCATAGAATCAAAAACGGTTATTTGCTTTGGGAAAGCTATTGGTTCTATGACTTTTATCGTGGGTTTTGAGTGTTCAGAAGGGGAAAGTTTTCCAGTTAAAATAGGTTTATTCAGGAAGCTAACTAAAGGATCTATTCCAGAACTATTACCATGAAAAAAAGATTCCATATTGATAAAATAGGTTTTTAATCTTTCTATACTCATCTCTTTTTCCCCATATCTATCCCAAACGGCTGCGCATAAAGCCCCCGAACTACCTGCGCCATAGCCCATTGGGATGCTAGACCTAAATAGTAACCCATTATTCACGTCTTTTGCGAAAGCCTGCAAATCTAACTTATCAGACAAGTCGCGTGTCTTTAAGTACTTCACGAAAGGAATTAAATCAAAAACCGGCTGCTCTTCTTTTGCCAAAAAATCCCAATGGCCAAAATATTTATCGTAAGGAATAGCCAATGCTTGCCCACCGTCCAAGATGGCGTACTCACCAAAGAGCAATAATTTGGCAGGATATTTTTTTTGAATATCCATATTTAAAGAGTCATAAAATACCGTTCATCCGTCAATTTCGGTACAAAAGTATCTTTGGTTTCAGGATCAACTAATTGCTGTAAAACACTCATTACAACCGTTTTTCCTTTTACCCGCATAGCTGGCTTCACTTCACCAGCTTCATTGGTATAATTACGATATTGAACAGACCATTGATATTTATTAAGCGGAATATCAAACTCTTTAACCAAGTTCAAAAACTCTGGTTGATCCAAAATCCAATTAATAATCTGATTTTCAGTTTTCAATTTGGGGCGATCTTCATTTGACTGATAGACTTCCGTCCAAGAGATTGGGATTTTATACATGTAGGAGAAGGCTTGATCCTGCGTCTTGGGTAATTTTCTTTTTAGAGCTGCCATCCAGTCGATATCTACTTCTGGATATCTTTTTTCCAATTGTTTTGCGAGGTTTGGCTTACCTAGGTATTTATTCGGTTTGTAAAAAGAATTATAAAAGAAAGCCAAGGAATGCTTAGAAGTCTTTTTTCCTACCGCAAAAATATTAAATAGTTTAGTAGAGGTAAGTATAGGGCTCATGTCAGCTGAAAAAACTTCTTTAAGTTTGTGCATCAAAGGCTCATTCAGTCCGAGTCCACAAGCATACAAGATAACATGAGATTGCTCATCAAAAATACCCGTTTTTAATATCGGTATTTCTCCATTTTGTTGGGCATTCAAAACAGATTCCAAAGTTGTTCTAAGTCCTTTTTTCTTTATTTTTATCGCCAGTCCTGTCCAAGAATTACCATGAGAGACAATGTTCACTTTGTCCCATTTTTCTCCTTCTGGAATTGTATTTAAGTAGTTCAGTATATCAACAAGAGAAGCAGGGGTTATTTTTACAGTATTGTTTACTCCCGTTTTGTGCTGTCGAAAAAACTGAGCCGCATTTGTATAATATTTATTTGATGACTTGTCCGAGCCTATAATGAAGGTAACAGAACGATACTTTTGTGGTATTCTTCTAACTTCTTCTAACCTCGTATCTGTAGCACAAAAAGAAAAAGTCATCAACATAAATACAAAAAAAAGTTTCCAAGAATTAAACTGCATGGTTTACAATTACATTAAAAAATCAAAAAAAAGTGGACACCATGCTTTAAAGCGCATAATGTCCACAATTATTTTCCGTAAGAAATCTAGCTTAATTAAAAGTTAAATTACTTATGCTCATTTACTCTATCAAATCCAGCTTCTACTCCGATAGCCGGAACCACTTCTTCAATTGGCTCTTCAACTACGGGAGTTTCTTCGATGATCTTCTCCTCTACTGGCGGAGCGACCACTTCCTCAACTACAGCTGGTTTCACTTCTTCCACTGGGGCAACGATAACGGCTGCTGGCTTAGCCGCACAACCACCACATCCTTTCCACCAGATTAGTCCTAATAGAAGTAATAACAATGGTAACAACCACCACCAAAAACCACCTTTTTTCGTTTCTTTCACCACTTCCTTAACAGGGGCAGGGGCAACTTTCTTCGGTGTAGGCTTTGGCTTTGGCTTTGGCTTTGGCGCAGCAGCAACGGCAGCTGCAGCTGCAGCTGCTACAGGTGCTACAGGAACTTTCTTCTTCTTCTTTTGCACACAACTACGTCCTACTTCACGACCAGACTTGTCCTTTAGGATATCAATATGAAAATCTCCACGCTTCTCTTGGGTGTACATTTTCTTATCATTAATATTCTTTAAAACACCTGCTAATTCAGAATCTCTTTTTTGAGTAGTTCTGAATCCTTCGCTTCGAATTCTTACATCTCCACTTTTGTCATAAACAGCAAAGTAAAATTGACCGTTCTTGTGTTTAAAGAAAGCAACTCTATTAACTTTATCGTTAATTTTGTGGCCTTTGTATTCGTTACAAGCTAAATAGTCATCATCCTTATCTACTGGCTTTGGCTTTGGCTTTGGCTTTGGCGCAGCAGCCACGACAGCAGCAGCCACGACAGGAGCGACAGGCACTTTCTTAACTTCCTTTTTTTGCAAACAACTACGCCCTACTTCACGACCAGACTTATCCTTCAAGATGTCCATGAAGTATTCTCCTTTTTCTTCGCGTTCGTACATGTCTTTAGTATTCATGTATTTCACGACACCAGCTAATTCGATGTCTCTTTGCTTAGCCGTTGGGAATCCTTCACTACGCAATCTTACATTACCGTTCTTATCATAAACAACAAAGTACAATTGACCATTGTTATGCTTAAAGAAAGCGATGTTATTGATTTTATCTGTGACAGTATGCCCAGCATATTCTTTACAAGGCAAATAATCATCCACTTTGTCCACAAAACGATTAACGACCACTTTTCTAGCTTCCGCTTTTCTAGTTTCTCCTTTTCTAGTTTCTCCTTTTCTAACTTCAGCAGATCGTAATTCAATTTTTTCGCCTTTGACTCTTTTCGTTTCGCCTTTTCTGACTTCCGCTTTAATTGATTCGCCTTTGATTACTTTACGCTCTTTTACTTCAGCGTGCTTTACCTCTACTTTTTTAACTCCAAAAAGCGAACTTCCTTGAATCCAAGCATAGCCTCTGTTCATATCATCCGCAGAATTGTAATAACAACTACGTGCAATCTCTTGGTGATTACCAGCTTTCAAAGCATAGTAGTGGTATTTACCATTCATGGCTGTTTCTTTCACCCAACGTCCTGCTTCAGGAGCATTCTTGATGACTGAAGCAATACCATTGTCACGAGCGCCTTCGGACTTATACCCTTCAGACCGCAAATAAGTCTTTCCGCCTCCATTATAAGCGAAATAATACTCTTTTCTATCTTCCCGATAAAATTTGTGAAAGCCGTCTGCACCCGCATAATCTCCACAAGGAAGATAATCATCTTGCATTGCTTTTGATTTTGCTGCAGGAGCAGGAGCCGCTGCAGGAGCAGGAGCTGCTTTCTGACGTAACATAGCGGCTGTCCACCACTTGCCATTTTCAAACTTTGCACCCTCGCCTAAAATTGATTGATCCCCATGAATCCAATTAAAAGCTGCTTCTAACGCAGCTTGACTACTATGATCACAACTACGAGCAATTTCTTGGTGGTTTCCTGCTTTTAAAGCGAAGTAATGTACCCCTCCTTCTTCGCCAGTTGTCCAGCGATCTTTGATAGGGGCATTTTTCTTAACAGACGCTAATCCATTATCTCTTGCCAATTCGGTTTTATAACCTTGTGAACGAAGATAAGTCTTACCATCTGAATTGTTATACGCAAAATAGTACTCTCCACCCTTCTCAAAGGTATGGAACCATTGACCACCTGCGTAGTCGCCACATGCCAAATATTCATCCATAGTTTTTCAATTTTAGTTAAGTCTTCTGAAATAAAAGTCGAGCAAAGATACAAAAATATCTTAATGTCAAGGAATTTCAACAAAAAAATAGCCTTTTTATATGGAAATCAAGGCTCTACTATGCTTTTGCCTGTCACTTTTTGCAGTTTTTTATACAATAATGGCTTGCTAATACCATTTTTTTTGCCACGAATGCACGAATTTTTCGCCCTTTACCCTTCGCACTTTACCACCTTAAAACCGCCATACCCTTTCCTCCTTCACCCTTCGCTTTTACCTCTAGAGAGGATGCCACGATGCAAATTTTAAATACAGAAGCTATCAACTTACAAAAAAGCTGCATATAAAAGCACAATAATTATTTTTTTTCAGATAGAATTCTTACTTTTGTGGCAAACTATACAGATATGATAAACAAAGTAATCCTTGTCGGAAACCTAGGTAAAGACCCTGAAGTGAGGCACCTCGAAAGTGGAGCCGTTGTCGCAACCTTCCCTATTGCCACTAACGAAAACTATAAAGATAAAAATGGCGAATGGCAGACTCAAACGGAATGGCACAACATTGTCGTTTGGAGATACCTTGCGGAAAAAGCCGAAAAATTCTTAAAAAAAGGCAGCTTAGTATACATTGAAGGGAAATTAACGACTCGTAAATGGCAGGATAAAGAAGGAAAAGACCAATATACTACTGAAGTATTAGGTAGAATCCTCCAAAGCCTTGAAAAAAGAGAAGGTGGCTCTGGCGTGCCTCCTCCGACTGAAGCACCTGCGGGTATGCAGACAGCGACTAATGAAACTTCTACCCCTACTTCTATGTCAAATGACACCAAAGTAGAAGATGATCTACCTTTTTAGGTTAGCGCCTTATATTCTGTAACGAAACTCTTGTTCTTGGAACCTGAACCTTTTCTGCGTTTATTACCATTTCTCGCCATTCAACCGGATTGGTTTGTTATACTTGGAGGTCTAGCCCTACTTATCCTTGTTATGCTATCTGCTATGGTGTCAGGGTCAGAGATTGCTTTTTTCTCCTATAGTAAATCTGACATAAGCGACCTAGAAGAAAAAAAAGATCCTAGAAGCAAGAAGCTACACAAGCTAATCAAAGCTCCTCGTACGCTTTTAGCAACCATCCTGATAACCAATAACCTAGTCAATATTACCATTATTGTCCTGTCAGAGGTTTACCTAAAGCGGGTTTTGCCGCAAGGGATCATTAATAATTGGGCGTCAGGTTTGACTCAGCGTTTTGGTTTGAGCATGACCGTTGAGCAGCTTGCCCAAAGTATTAATTTTGGGATATCTGTTGTAGGCGTTACTTTCCTTTTGGTTTTGATGGGTGAAGTCATGCCTAAGGTCTTGGCGTATGCCGACTACAAACAATTCGCTAGAAAAATGACTCCGTTTTTGTCTGTATTAGATCGTATGTTTCATCCGATTGCAGCCATGCTTGTAGGATGGGGACATCTCATCGAAAAGCGTTTAGCCAAGAAGGGACAACAAAACATGACCAAAGAAGAAATAGATAAAGCGATAGATTTGACAACCAATGCCTCGACCAAGGACGAAATTGGTATCCTAAAGAGCATTGTAAAATTTGGGGATGTGTCTGTCAATGAAATCATGCAGCCCCGTATTGAAATCAAAGCCATTGATATTGAAAGTTCTTTTGAAGAACTTTTGGCACTCATTCAAGATACTGGATTCTCAAGGCTGCCCGTTTTTGCTGGAGACATTGACAATGTGAAAGGCATTTTTTATGTCAAGGATTTGATCGGTTTTTTCCATGCGGAAAAAGATTTTGTGTGGCAAAACCTAATTCGGCAAGATGTCAAATATGTACCCGACAGTAAATTAATTAGTGATTTACTCAAAGAGTTTAAAGATGAACGTGTGCACATGGCAATAGCCATAGATGAATATGGAGCAACCGATGGCTTAATCACTCTTGAAGACATCATGGAAGAAGTCGTCGGCGAAATAAAAGATGAATTTGATGAAGATGACGAAATTAATTACAAACGAATCAATGAGCATACTTATATTTTTGAAGGAAAAACCTTAATAAGCGATTTCTGTAAAACCATAAACATAGACAGCGACTTCTTCGATGATGTACGCGAAGAATCTGATTCAATAGCAGGGTTAATTCTCGAAATATTAAAAGGTTTCCCTAAAAAAGGAGACCAAGTTGAAATCAAAGGCTTTAAATTCAAAGTCATTAACATGGGTAAAAGGAGAATAGGAGAAATACGAATTATTTTACCTACCGGAGAAGAAAACATACCTTCTGCTCGTTAATATCTCAAATCAATAAAATGTACAAATACCTCCTTGTTTTATTCATCTTTACCCTTTTGAGTTGCGCCAATGAAGAAGCTTTCATTCCTAAACCACACGCTTTCCCTAAAATCACTTTCCCTAAAAAAGAATTTGTCCCGTTTAATGAGCCGGGTGCACCCTATTCATTTGAATTTCCCGCTTACGCAAAGATGATAAAGAATAAAGATTTCATGGGGGAGGAATTGCCCAATGAATATTGGTACGATATGTATATTGCTGATTTTGATGCTAAGTTTCACATCACTTACTATCAAATAAAAGACCGAGCTCACTTTGATAAATTAATTAATGATACTTATCGTCTGAGTAATGAACATGTCCAAAAGGCAAATGCTATAAACGAAACACCCATTAGTAAAGAAGGTGTTTATTTCGGAAAGATGTTTGATATTACCGGACCTGCCGCCACCCCCTTGACTTTCTTTATGACAGATGAGGACAAAAATTTCTTTAGGGCTTCACTTTATCTTAACACACAAGTTAGGCCTGACTCCTTGTCACCGATTTATGATTTTCTAAAAGTGGATGCTAAACACATTATTAATACTTTTGTGTGGAAATAATTTTGCGCAAGCAATCAACCTAATAAATAATACGCATGAGTTTTGTTCAAAAAATTATTTTTCTTGGATTTCTTCTTCTTTCTTTTTCAGCCTGCAAAGAGGATCCTAAAATTGACACGCCCAAACAACCCACGACACAACCTACAACACCCAAGCCCCCAATCAAGCATGTAACGGTGCCGCGCTTTAATGTAGATAAAGCATATGATTTTGTGTCCAAACAATGTGCGTTTGGACCTAGAGTCCCTGGTACTCCCGCACATACCCAAGCAAAGAAATATTTCATCGATTACTTTAAAGGGCTTGGGCTTACCCTAACACCCCAAACGTTTTCTGGCTTTTCTCCGCAAGGTGCAAAATATACAGGCACCAATATTATTGCGGCCTACAAACCCGAACACAAACAAAGAGTCATTTTGGCAGCACATTGGGACAGTCGTTATACTTCTGATTACGATAAAGAAATAAAAGATAAACCGGTGATGGGTGCAGATGATGGAGCCAGTGGTGTAGGCATTTTAATGTCTATCGCCCAAACACTAATAGAACACCCCATTGATATGGGCGTGGATTTTATTTTATTTGATGTTGAAGATCAAGGTAAAAGTAATGACGGAGGAGTCCCTAGTTCGTGGTGTCAAGGTTCGCAATATTGGGCAGCTAATTTACACACCTCAAATTATCATCCTCGGTTTGGGATATTATTAGATATGGTGGGCGCCAAAGATGCCTTTTTTGCCAAAGATGAGGTAAGTCGGGAATATGCCGGTACATATATGGATAAGATATGGAAAATGGCATTAGATATGGGCTATAGCAACTACTTTCAAAATGTAAATTCTTCGGCGATTATTGACGATCATCTCTTTGTCAACCAAATCGCTGGAATACCGATGCTCGATATCATTAACCGAAAGGATGGCGCTTTTGGTCCACATTGGCACACGCAACAAGATGTCATGGATGTCATCAGTAAAGAAACGCTTAAAGCGGTGGGGCAAGTCGTAACGGCTGCTGTATATCAAGCTTCTGCTGGACGGTTATAATCCTTTCATAGCTTAATTTCTACCAATGGAGCAATTAAAGAAAAAAATGCATCGGGTTATTTTTGAGGCAGATACTCCTGCTGGTAGAGCCTTTGATGTATTCATTTTAATATTGATTGTCATTTCTGTGCTGACCTTAATGATGAACAGTGTAGAGGGATTTAATACGGAGCATGCCAATCTGCTTAATATTATTGAATGGGTCGTCACAATTTTATTTACCATTGAATATGCCTTGCGTATTTATGTACTAAAAAAGCCTTGGCGCTATGTCTTTAGTTTCTGGGGGATTGTAGATTTTTTGGCAACGATTCCAAATTATCTAGCGCTCTTTTATGGTGGTGCTAATTACCTAGTTGTTCTAAGGGCCTTGCGACTTGTTCGCGTTTTCAGGATTATGGATTTGGGCCCATACATCGGCGAGGCGCACAATTTGAGTACAGCCTTGAAGGCCAGTCGTGCAAAAATATTAGTATTTTTATTGGCTGTTGTGACCTTGTCTATTGTCTTAGGTACCGTTATGTTTTGGGTGGAAGGAGCCGAGCATGGTTTTACGAGTATTCCCAAAAGTGTTTATTGGACGATTGTTACTTTAACGACCGTCGGGTATGGAGACATTGCTCCACAAACTTCTTGGGGACAATTCATTGCATCGATTGTGATGGTCATGGGGTATGGCATCATTGCGGTTCCGACAGGAATTATTTCTGCCGAATACACGCAAGCCTCTAGGGACAATCCAAAACTTTCTACCAATACACAATCTTGCCGAAACTGTCTTGCCGATCACCATAGCGATGGTGCGAGTCATTGCTATTCTTGTGGAGAATCTTTAAGTTAAATTTTATTTTTGCTCTTTGATATAACCGATCCCTTCCAAATCCTTTTTTATTTCTGAATAAACTATAGGCGGTATCTTACCCAAAAGAATACTTTTCTTTTTGTTTTTTTTAGCCTCAACCAATTTATAAAAACGGACTTCCCCAAAAACAATATTGTCATCCTCCCAAGCAACCGATAAACCACTTACGTGTAAATGAGCATAAAACCCTTTCTTTTCAAATGTTTTGATTAACGAATAATAACCACCGTCTCCTATTATTTTGCGCCAACCTCTTTTTTCAAAATAAGATTGAATCCCTCGGGATATAAGGGCTGGTCTTTTGCCTTCATATTCTTTTATTTTAACGGCCCTTCGTTTCGTTGGGTGCACCGTAAAAGAAGGTCTATTCAACTGGTCAAAGGGCTGGTCTATTTCCAATTCAAAAAACATCTGATTCCAGTTTGTTTTTTGTTCCGTTGATAAGTACAATGGGTGTGCAATACCTACATATTGGTCTGGAGAAATATCCAATTCATCCTCCTCAATATTTAATATTGAAGCACTATCATCTACATAAAACAAGTTTAATAATTTTTTATTTTCATCAAATACGCCCCACACCAAAGTCGAAGTATATATAAACATCACGGGGTTATTCAAGTAGTATTTCTGCCAATCAGTAAAGGTCCACTTTCGCTCCATGACCATGCACTTCTCTAGTCGTTCTTTTTGGATTTTAGTAACTTCTCTAATTTCTTTTTGAATAAATTTTAATTCAATTTTAAGGTCTGCACTTGCTGCATTAGGAATAGATTTTCTTATTTTATTCTCTTCCGTAATAAAATGTAATTTAAAATCATCCGCTACAAAAACTCGTACTTCTTCGCCATTAATGTCAATTGTTTTAAACAAGCCATCAAACCCAAAATCGGGCATGATAATCTCTGACAAATCATCAAGCTCAACACCTCTATCTTTTGCAGCCCGTTCAAATAAGTGTTCTGCTTTTTCTAATAATGAAATTTTACGGTGATACTTTCTAGAAACAAATTCTATGAATCGTAGCGCTCTGTCCGAACCAATTGAGGCAACAGCTTCAATGACATATTGCGCCATTTTGACACGCCTTTTTTCTAAACTTCTAAAGAGTGTTTTTAATTTATCTAGCAATTGATCATCTCCTAACAAACCCGCTAAGCTCAGAATATATTTATCTTTAGCAGCGGCGCCAGAAAGAACAAATCGGTCCAGAATAAATTCAGCAAAAACTTGTGACCGATCTTGGTCAATCAGATCTAATAAAAACTTTGCCTCCTTGTCTGGCTGCATCGTTTTAATCTGTTTCATCCTATAGAATAAGAATCGAACCTGTGTACTGGTGAGCACTTCGCCCGATCGCAAATAAAGGGCAGGCAAGTCCGCTTCATCAAAATACTTGATCCGCCATTTTAATTTACCGGATTGATTAGAAATTAATTCATTTACCTGATCGATCGTCATTCATCAAAGTTATTGCTTATAAGAGGCATGACAACTGATGCAAAAACTCATCGTTAGGGACAAGGCATTTAGTGCTTTTTCTTTGTCTTTTTCTTTAAATATTTCGCTCATATTATCTGCACTTGCGTGAAAATCCAAACCCTTTCGGCCTCGCTCGGAATTACTATTTCTGGCACATCAGTCATGTTCGCATTCTCGTTTTCGCAAGAAAAAAGAAAGAAGAGAAAAAGGAATGGCGTAAATTTGATAAACTTTATACTTTGTTTTCGCATATGCAAATATACAAAGTTTTTTAGAATCTTCAATCAGTCTAGTCTAGTTGGTGCATTATGAATCGTACAAAGCAACCATTTCTAATAAATGCTGTCTATAAAGATAGAAACGAATTTAAGTGAAGACAAGCCCAATCGGAAACAAGTTGGTCAATTCCTGTATTAACGGGGATAGAGAGGCGCAATATCGACTGTATAGTCAATATAGCATCGCTATGTTCAATGTCTGTTTGCGTATTTTGCGAAAGCGAGAAGACGCAGAAGATGCTCTGCAAGATGCTTTTTCTTTGGTTTTTCGTAAGCTGAGTACTTTTAGAAATGAATCTACTTTGGGTGCTTGGATAAAGCGAATCGTCGTAAACACTTGCTTAAATGAGATAAAAAAACGCAAAGCCTTCTTCATTGAATTAGATGAAGGAATGCATGTCGTTGATGAATCAATTGACATCCCTGAGTACAAACTAGAGGTTAGTAAAATTCAACAAGCGCTTGGGCTTTTACCAGATGGATACCGGACGATTTGTTCTTTGTATTTGTTTGAGGGTTATGATCACCAGGAGATTTCAAGCTTGCTCGGAATCAGTGTTTCAACGTCTAAGTCTCAATTGCATCGAGGAAAAAAGCTATTAAAAAAACAATTAATCGGCCATGGATAACTTAGAAAAATTCATACAACAACATCGGAAAGATTTTGACAACCAACAACCTGCCCCAAAGGTCTGGGATCAGCTTTCAACCACCCTGCCTAACCCTATAAAAACCAACAAAATTTCATGGGCTAAAAAAATAAGCGTTGCCGCTGGATTGGCTTTATTAGTCGGCTTTAGCTATTTTGTCGGTCATTTTTCCGCAAGGAATCAAATAACAAACCCAGAAGTCGCGGAACTTTCGTCCCTCTATGAGCAACAAATTGAAGCGAAAATCAAAGCTATTTCTGT
>JAJRQS010000008.1 GCA_024280135.1 Bacteroidota bacterium
CTTTCTGGAGCAATATAATCCAGTTTAATGGTTTTTCTGTAATTCATGAAGTTAGGATCTCCGCCCAACGCCGCTAAGTTAGAAGCATCAAAAGAAGCCTTTGTCCAAACACGTCCTGTATGTAATCCATATCGCTCTGCATTTTTCTTACCAGAACCAATAATGATATTAGTTGTAGGGAAGTAGATGTAAAGTGCTTGGGTAGAAGGATTTCTAAATCCAGTTTGTACAGACGCTCTGATGTTGTGCTGTCTTTTTGCGCCAGCAGAATAAACGAATGACACTCTAGGAGTGATGTTGCCATCAAAGTTGTCATTTTTATCAAAACGTAGAGAAGCTGCCGTCTTAAAACGATCATCCATAAACTTCTTTTGCACTTGAACATAAGCACCATATTCGTTGATTAGGATACGGCTATTGGTTCCCGTTCCATCAGGATCTTCATTAAAGATAGTTCCATCAGAAAATAAATCATACCGTCTCCAGTTACCTCCTACTTGAAGTCCAACGACATCATTAAATAGGCTAGAAAGGTTGACGTTTCCTTCTACATGGTAGAGTTTAGAATCATCAATAAAACCAGCTCCACCTTTTTGGAAAAGACCATTTCTAACAGATTCAACCGCACTTTGATAAGCCTCTGTACCAGGAGCAGGAATGCCTGCATTTGCTTTAGCTCTTGCAGCTGCGTGTAATTGTGCTGTCATTTCTGCGGGTACATTTGCTAAGTCAAATTGAGGGTTTGCTAATTTTGCTTGTAAAAGTCCTCCTACATAAGTACCTAGATATGTTGGCACCCATTGAGTTCTAGTCGGAGAAAATCTTTCATTTACTAAACCACCAAGAGCCGTTAAATTATAAGAGTCACCAGCATCGGTTCCAGAGGTATAACCTCTTACAAAAAAGTTTGCACCTTTTAATTCTAGCTTGTGGTACTGTTGTACAAAATTACGTAAAACATAGCGTTCACTTCCTTGGTAAACGGTACTACCATTACCATAACGGTACCCATAACTAGCTTCTAGTTTATCATTCAGTCTGTAATGCAGCGCACCCGATAATTTAATACTTGTCGCGTCTCTACTCTCTAAAAGGTCTAACTCTTTTAGTCCATCCCTTGTTAATTGTATGGGCTTTATTTGGTCAACAAGATCAATTAAGGTTGGAAATAAAGCTGGATTACCCAGTGCATTAGCAATGTTAAAAGCTAAAGAAGTATTTAGATTTGGATGGTTAACGGGGTCTGGAGACTTCGTAAATGGCAAGAAAATCTGTGTTTCGTCACCATAAAGATTCAAGCCATCAAAGTTAGTTGCACCATATTTTACACTGCCGTCTCCCTCAGAAGGTCGATCCGTATAGTAATCATCTGCTACCCAGTCTTTCGCCTGTAAAGTAGAGAAATTAAATTTGTAAGCGATTCTATCATTGACTTTTTGAGCCCAACGAATAGATACTTGACCCATTGGATCATTAAAACTAGCAGGGGTGAAGTTTGTACTTGGCCCTTCACTACCAGAAGTAGATTGAGTCGTACCCACTTTCATCTGAGCACTTAGTCCTTGGTAGTCAAAGGGGCTTTTTGAATTCATCAATAAGATACCGTTAAAAGCATTTGGCCCGTATAAAGCAGAAGCGGCACCTGGTACCAATTCTACATTGGCGATGTCTAATTCTGAAATACCCACTACGTTACCCGTAGGGAAGTTTAAAAGTGGAGCTGCATTATCCATTCCGTCCATTAACTGAACAAAACGAGTATTGGCAACCGCAGCAAATCCACGTGTATTGTAAGACGTGAACGTCATACTTCCAGAAGCTGCTCGCACTCCTTTTAGGTTGTTAATCTCATCAAAGTAATCCGCCGAAGAAGATTGCTTGATAGCCAGTAAGTCTAATTTTTCAATAGTCACAGGAGATTCTAAAATTTTCTCCTCGACTCTGGAAGCCGAAATAACTATTTCGTTTCCAACAATGGCTTCTGTTTTCATCGCGACGTCAACAATTACATCTGCTTCCGTTACTTCGATTTCCTGTGTACCCATTCCGATACTAGAAAATTGAAGAGTATAAGGTAACTGAACCTTGGAGCGAAGGCTATAAGAGCCATCAATATCCGTTACAGTACCTCGTACAGTGCCTTTAATAAGGACACTTGCGCCTATTATTGTTTCGCCTGATTCGGCATCTGTAACAATCCCTTTAACCGTATTTTGCGCAATAGCAAAGGTCGAGAGTGTTAAAAAAACAAGCAATAAGCCTATTCGATTGAGTGAAATTTTGATCATAAATCTTTTTTGAAGTTTTAAAAAATGATTTCTCACCTTAAAGGTAAGAAAAAAACGATATATGTTCGAGTTTTAGAAGGTTAAAAAAGACGATATTTCTTTTTAGATGGTTTAAATGATTGATAATAAGTAAGTTATGTATAATTTTAGATGTGATAATTTGGATTAGTTTTGCTTTGCACAGTTGAAATATGATAATTTGACTGATTCTATAAAAGATGATGAGGTAAATCATTTCGATACAGGCGGTTAATGCTTACTTTTGTCAAAAATATAAAGATGGAATTAATTGATGGTAGAGGGCTTGCGCTAAAATTAAAGGAAGACTTGCGTAAAAAGACAGATAAATTTGCGGAAGCAGGAAGGAGAAGGCCTCATCTTGCAGCCATTTTAGTCGGCAATGATCCTGCTAGTGAGTCGTACGTCCGAAACAAAGTACGCTCTTGTGAACAGGCTGGTTTTGAATCGACTTTGATTCGTCGCCCATCGGAGGTATCAGAATCGGAGTTGTTGGGGTTAATAGACGAGCTTAATAGCAATTCAGAAATTGACGGTTACATTGTACAACTACCTTTGCCTATGCATATTGACGAACAAAAAGTATTATTAGCCATCAAGCCAAGTAAAGATGTGGATGGCTTTCATCCCATGAATTTTGGAAAAATGGCACTGGGTATGGATTCCTTTTTACCAGCGACTCCTTATGGTATTTTATTGATGTTGGAGTATTATAATATTCCGACAGAAGGCAAAGAAGTTGTGGTGATTGGGCGAAGCAACATAGTCGGTACGCCGATGAGTATTTTGCTTTCGCGAAAACAAAAAGTTGGGAATGCAACGGTTACATTAGTGCATAGCAGAACCCAAAATTTAGCCAATCATATTAAAAATTCAGATATTGTCATCGCAGCGATAGGCATACCTGAATTTGTAAAGCCAGACATGGTGAAAAAGGGAGCAGTCATTATAGATGTAGGAATTAATCGAGTGGAGGATGCTAGCAAGAAAAGAGGCTATCGTTTAGTTGGGGATGTTGATTTTGAGGGACTTACGTCAAAAGTTTCCTTCATGACACCTGTGCCTGGTGGGGTCGGCCCGATGACCGTTTTGGGCTTGTTGATGAATACGATGAAGGCTTATGAAATGTGATTTTCGAGGGGTCTGGGAACAGATAGGTCAAGCGAAAGATGGCACACGGATATCCAGTAGCTTAGTTCGTCAACTGTTCAAGCAGCCATTCTCGGCTAATAAGATTTTTTGTATTGATAACCTTTTCTTTTAATTTTAGGCGAGAATCTTTGTCGTAAGGCGCAATAAACACGAGCTTTTTGGTGAGTCGTAGAAAGTTTAAGCAAGCTTGTTTGGCTTGGGATGAAATGAGTTTATTTCTTAATACATAGATTCTAAAACTGATGAGCAAGGATTCTAGGGCACGAATCTCATCGAGTGCATAATAGGTTCCGACTAGAATGGTTTTGGCGCCGAGCGCATATGATATATTTGTGAGCTCCACATTGTGCAGTAAGCCTACTACTTCGGTGTATTTCTTTTGAGCGTAATACAATCTAGCTAGGTTATAGGTTTCCGCATTTTCTTTTTGATCTGGCGGTAATAGTTCGGAATATGTTTTAATAAAATTTAAGACATAATTATACTCTTGTAGTCGGACGCCATTGGTGATGATATTTCTGTAAAAGCTAGGCTCTATGTATGGATCGAATATCAATTCTTCTTCAACAAGAATTTTAAAAATATCAAATGATTCTTTGTAGAATGATTGGTCGCC
>JAJRQS010000226.1 GCA_024280135.1 Bacteroidota bacterium
CTTAAATCTGGAATTCGGTTGGATAGCGTTAAAAACCCACACAATGCTACTTTTTCGTTGCGCTATATTTTTAAAATGGGTAAGAATAGCAGCAAATTATTAAGTTTGGCGATTCGGTACCTACCTTATTTGGGGACTAAAAAATATTCAGCAGAGGCATTGCAAATTGCCTTTTTTCGATTGGGGTTAAACTTTGGTGTGAATGTTAGAAATAACAATATCTACGTTAAATTGGATGGATTAGAAGAGTCGTTTCATGAAGGCGTTGCTTTGTTTGAACACATTCTGAATCATGTAGTGGCAGACGAAGAAAAATTAAAATCGTTAGTTGAAGACATTCTGACGAATCGAATAGATGCCAAAAAGAATAAAGCGCAAATCTTAAAAAATGGCCTAGTTAATTATGGATACTATGGAGCGTTCTCTCCTTTTGTAGATCGCTTTAGTGCCGATGAATTAATTAATATTAAAGCAAAGGATTTGGTTGCTCAAATTAAATCCATTCAGAAATACGAGCATCACATTTATTACTATGGGCAACTGCCCATCACAGATGTAAAAAAGACACTAGATAAGTTACACAAAATTCCGAAGCAACTAGACCCTGTTTTGTTGCCAAGACTTTATCGAGAAGTACCTACGGAACAGAATAAAGTTTTTGTTGCGCACTTTCCAATGGTTCAAACGGAAGTTTTGATGATGTCCAGAGGAACGGATCATTTTGATTTAGAGGAAAAACTAATGGGTGATCTATGGAATGAATACTTTGGTATTGGCATGTCGAGTGTTGTGTTTCAAGAGATACGGGAATCCAAAGGCTTCGCTTATTCTACTTACGCTTATTTTCGGACACCTACTGTTAAAAATGATGCGCATTATATTCAGGCATTTGTCGGTACACAACCTGATAAGTTAAAAGATGCCGTTTCGACCTTGCGGAAAATTATTGACAAAATGCCTGTTCAAAAATCGGCCATTGAAGCGGCGCGCCTCTCTTTGTTAAAGAAGATTCAAACCGAACGTGTTTCACCTAGCCATATTTATTGGGAGTTAGAATCCAATAAAGATCTGGGTGTCAACCAAGATTTGCGTAAGCTAAAGTATGAATTCTTACAGAAAGTTACACCACAGGATTTGATTAAATTTCAGAAGGAAAAAATCAAAAACCGAAAGTTTACCTTCTTGGTTTTGGGAGATACTGAACAGATGAATATGAAATATTTAAAAACTATTGGTTCTGTGGAGCAACTGAGTTTAGAAACGCTATTTGGATACTAACCCGATGTTCAATCTACCCGGTATTGGATTTGTAGGCCTTTTAGAAAATTACGTAAAAATTGATCCTGACAGACTCGGTATTGGTTTTGTGTGAACTTTCTAAAAAAAGCATTGATTTCATGCTTACTAAATTGCAAGCCAACTAATTGCATGATGTCAACGATATCTTCATCCCTCATCTCTAAAGCAATTTTGAGCTTTCGTAAAATGATATTGTTATTCAATCTACTTTCGGGCTGAGGGCCAGGTCCGGTTCGTTTTCCCCGCTTATCTGCTATGAAGCCATTTAAAAACATCGCCAACGTTCGATCTTCCATCACTTTATGGGCTGGATCTTCCTCTTTCTTTAACCAATCACTTACTTGCGCTCTTGTTACGGCATGGTCACCAAGGGCAAAAAGGGCTATCATTTGGTCATCACTAAAGTCAAATGTATAGCGTAAACGGCGTAGAATATCGTTATTGGTCATGAATGTTTTTTTGCAAAGATAAGCATTTAACTCATCTTAGCTCGTTTTCCTTCCTCAAAACCAATAGGCACTTAAAGAATAATAAATGGCCATTAATCCTGAAAAAATAGCACTCGCCAAAAAACGATGCTCTATTGAAATTTTATTCTGGATGAGGTAATTAGCGGCTAGAGAAATGGGTATGTTTAGCAAAAAAGACATCGCACCAATGCGAAGTATATCCCAACTAATTTCTTCTTGATGTCCCGAGATGATTTTTATAAAAAAAATGTGCCGAGCTATCCAAAGGGGATTGAAGTATAACATTGCCATTGAAGCCCTTTTGATAGAGGATAAAAAAGTACCTGTATTCTTAACCTTGGAATCTATCCATTTAAAGTAGTTTGGAATTTCTAGCGCATATACCGTAGCCCCAATAATTAACATGCCAACCATTCGAAACCAAGAAAAATCATCACCAATCAGTGCTGCAATGGTGTCGCCGATTGTATAGATTAATCCACCTCTAATGATATTTGATTTCGTATAGTCGTATCTCATCGCTTGTACAAATTCATCAATACCTTTTCTGTGGTGTAGGGTGCATCAGCCTGAAAGTTAGCTTTAGGGTTAAATGCTTTTATGGCATTGTCAATGGCAAAGTAAGCACCAATGCCATACATCAAAGGGGGCTCGCCTACAGCTTTAGATTTCAAAATAGCAAGTTCGTGCCCTTCCGTTTTTGTGGCTATTATTTTTATTTCTTTTGGCACGGAATAGATATCAGGAATTTTATAGGTGGATAGGGTATTGGATAATAACCTGCCTTGTTCATTGTATCGAATTTCTTCCATAGTCATCCAACCAATACCCTGAACTAAGCCCCCTTCGATTTGACCATAGTCGATAGTCGGGTTCATCGTTTTTCCAAAGTCATGAATGATTTTGACCGAATCAATTTCATATGTCCCTCGAATACAATCGATTGTTACTTCCGTCAACGCTAGTCCATATACATGATACGCAAAAGGAGTTCCTTGTTCTGTTTTCATGTCATAATGAATGATAGGAGTTGCGTAGTGACCATTTTCTGTCAAACAAACGCGATCCAAGAAGGCTTGGTCAACTAGTTTTGCCCAAGTTAAGTCTGTTGCTTGGTCTTGAAGATAGACGACTTCATTTTTAATGAAAACATCTTTAGGATTTGCATTAAAATGTTGTGCAGCATTCTGGAGAAGTCTATCCAATAGTGCATGACAAGCTTGCAATAATGCTTTTCCATTGAGATCTGCGGTTGCGCTGGCAGCAGAAGGAGACGTATTGGCAACCCGAGTTGTGTTAGTAGATTCTAATTTTATTTTACTCCTTTGGATACTAAAAGTATCGGCAGCAATTTGCAACATTTTTGTATTGACGCCTTGCCCCATTTCTACTGCGCCAGTGCTGACACCAATACTTCCATCGCTGTAAATATGGACTAAAGCACGGGCTTGATTCATCGGTGTTTTAGTAAATGATATTCCAAAAGTAATAGGCATTACCGAAAACCCTTTTTTGAAGTGTTGATTCTTTTTGTTGAAATGCTGGATTTGTTTTTCTATGGCTCGCAACTTGTATTCTTGTTCAAGTTCTGTCCACATTTGAGCGAGTAGGACATCTTCCGCTTTTTGGCCGTAAGGGAATACATCTCCTGTTTGGAGTAGGTTTGCTTGTTGTATCTGATAAGTAGATATTTTTAATGCTTTTGCAGCTTTCGCTATAGCGGATTCGATAACAAACATCCCTTGTGGTCCCCCAAATCCTCGAAAAGCGGTATTGGGCGGCAGATTAGTTTTACAGCTATAAGCCGTTACTTGTACGTTGGGAATGTCATAGGAATTGGTTGCATGAAATAACGAGCGACCTAATATTGCTGGAGATAAGTCAGCGGCTGCTCCAGCATTTTGATAAAAAGTAGCTTCGTAGGCGATGATCTTTAAGTCTTTCGACAAACCAATTTTAAAGTCAGAATCATAAGGATGGCGCTTGCCAGTCATGCGCATATCATCAATTCTATTTAAAACTAGTTTAACGGGTTGCTGTGTAATTTGCACGCCCAATGCTGCCATGATTGCCCAAGGAGTTGCTTGGTCTTCCTTACCTCCAAAGCCACCTCCAAGCCTTCGTACATCTACTTCCAAATGGTGCATCCCAATATTTAATACTTTGGCAGCCATTCTTTGGACGGCTGTTGGGCCTTGCGTAGAGGAAGCAATTTTAATATTTCCATTTTCTAGCGGCATAGCATAAGCCCCTTGCGTCTCTAAATATAAATGTTCTTGCCCATTAGATTGTGCCCGACCTTCAATGATATGGGCACATTCCTCCCATGCACTACTTAGCTTGCCCTTTCGGAAAGTTCGAGGTGGCATGATGAGATGGTCTTTAGCTTGTGCTTCTCTAGCATCTACGACTATGGGATGTTCTTTTATTTTTAATATTATTTCTTTTCTAGCCTCAAAAGCTAGGTGTTCTTCTTTTGCAAGAATAACAGCAATGGGCTGTCCTTGGAAGTGGACTTCTTCTGCTGCGAGTAATTCTTCATCAGGAAAAATACCGCCAATTTGATTTTCGCCAGGAATATCCTGATGGGTTAGTATGCGCACAATCCCAGGCATACTTAAAGCTTTTGAATAATCAATTGATTGGATGGTTCCGTGTGCCACTGGCGACCCTAATACGACGGCAAATAAACAACCTTGCATGGTTGGAATATCATCTAAATAAATAGATTTTCCAGTGACGTGAGATTTTGAATCTATATTTTTCATAGCAGAATTTAATATGTAGAAACTAACTTATCCAAAGTGATCATCTCCGGAAATAATTCAATAAAGTGACCAAAAAATAATTGTCGAAGTAACAGCCTTTTGTATTCAACGCTGCCACGCACATCACTAATGGGGCTAATTTCTGCTTGCATTACTTCGTTAGCACTCATGATGGTTTTTGCAGATAATGCTTTGCCATTCAAGTACTTGCATGTGTTATGTAAGTAGGTAGGTATTGGACCAATGCCTCCTGCCGAAAGATGTACCTTAGTGAAAATATTGTCAATTAATTCAAAACTTACAGCAGAATTGACAGAAGCAATGTCTAGATGAGTTCGCTTACTGACCTTTTCAAAATTAAATTTCCCGAAAGGAATATTAAAAATGACTTCTGTTATAATTTCTCCTGCGGTCTTGTCTAAATCCTTATATCCTTTGTAAAAGTCCTTTAAGTAGATTGTTCGACTTTTTGCCTCTTCGGTTAAGGTGATTTTTGCATCCAATGCCAAAAAGAAGGCAGTCATATCACCAATTGGGGAAGCGTTGACAAAATTTCCCGCAAGGGTCGATACATTCCGAATCATCGCAGATGAAACCAGTTTTAGATGTTTGACTAATTGTGGAAATAAACTAGTAAAAGGTTTGGATTCTAGTAGGTCTGTAACCGTAGATCCTCCTCCAATTTTACATTGTGAGTCAGCGATTTTTATAAAACGTAAGGCGGGATAATTAACCGAGAAGTCTAAATTTTGTTTGACAAGTGATTCGTGTCGCTGCACATATAAATCGGTGCCGCCACCTACGAATAAGCCTACACGTTTAGTCTTTACTTGTGACGCAAGTATTTTTAATTCCTTGGGGACATCATTAAAGTAGGCTGGAATAAAATCATGGTCAACTAACCATTCAATAGTTTTGTTCGTATCTTTTTCCGAAAGGGCATCGTTTACTTTTTTCGTTGCTCGTTCGATTGATTTATAGCCCGTACACCGACAGATATTTCCGCTGATGGATGCTATGGCTTTGTCATAATTAGCAGGTTGTTCTGACAAGCAATGCTGTGTCAATCCGACCACAAAACCAGGCGTGCAAAATCCACATTGAGTACCTGATTCTTCTACAAAATGATGCTGGACAGGGCTGAGTTTTTCCATGTTCAAACCTTCGATCGTGACCACTTGCTTACCGGATAGATTTCCGATAGGCGTTAAACAAGAAGGCACTTGTTGGTATTTCATTTGACCATCTTTGAGTTCACCAATCAATACCGTACAGGCACCGCAGTCTCCCTCTCGGCAACCTATCTTAGTCCCCATCAGTCGCTCTTCTTGGCGAATGAAGTCCAAAAGGAGTGAGCCACTTGGTTTAGAAGTGGATATTTTTTTATTGTTGAGTCTGAATTCAATCATGATCTGGCAAGTTTGTAGAAGCTAAGGTAGTGCTTTGTTTTCAATTTTGATGATTGGCACTCAAAACAAATAAATTGGACAAAAAAATAGTCCTACCTTTACCAGATGGAATTTTGGAAGACAATACGGAAAGAGTTAGAAGCGGGCTTCATGGTTGGATTGCTCTACACGTTGGAGAGCCTAGGTAGTAGCCCGGGGCGGCAAGGCTTTAAAATGCTTGTGAGTGAAAGTGGGTTGTTATTGGGCTCAATAGGTGGAGGAATGATGGAGTTTAATTTGGTTGAAATAACAAAAAAAATGCTTTTGAAGCCAACTGCTCCTACAAGACATAGACTTGTTCATCGAACGAATCAAGAGGATGCTTCAGGTTTAATTTGCTCCGGAGAACAGACAGTTGCCGTGTATTCACTTTCGCAAATAGATCTAGTTTGGGTGAACCAGATTGTTGTAAGTATGGGGAGGGGCGTTTTGTATTGCAGTGATATCGGCATTCATTATCGTGTAGGTGAAAAGCAAGCAGTTCAGTTTGTCTATGAGGATGATACTGTAAAATGGTGTATTCGTGAAGATTTGGGATGGCGTTTAGTTTTGCATATTGTCGGTGGTGGGCATGTAGGTTTGGCCTTGTCGAGGATAGCACCCGAAATTGGATTTTATGTGAAGGTCTATGACGATCGAAAGCATCTAAATACTTTTAAACCGAATGATTTTGCGGAAGTGATTCCAGTAGATTCTTTTCATGAAATTTCTTCTTTTATAGAAGAAGGGAATCGGCAGTTTGTGGTTATCATGTCTTTTATGTTTGATACCGATAAGTTAATATTAAGTAAACTATTGCCAAGGACGTACCAATATTTAGGCATGATGGGTAGTCGGAAGAAAGTGAAAATATTGCTAAAGGAATTGCGAAATGATGGCTTTTCGGAAGAACAGATAAAAAGAATCCATGCTCCGATTGGTATTCAAATAGCTAGTCAAACGCCTTCTGAAATTGCTATAAGCATTTTGGCAGAGCTGATTAGTGTGAAAAATAAACCTGTATAAGTATGGAAACGGGTCGAAGACTAGACGGTAAAGGGCAAATTAAACTTCCCTTAACACACAAAACTCTAAAAAATGACCATATTTGTACTATACTTGCGTTAAGTACCTAAAATAGTAAGCTTATGAAAAAGTTGATGAATGTAATGGTGTTGTTGTTTGTTGTTCAAACATTATTTGCTCAAGAGGCGACAATAGATCCTAGAGCTACGGCTTTATTGGACAAGATGAATCAACAATTTGATTCCTATAAGGCTTATGAGCTGGATTTTAAGATAGTGATTCAGATTCCAGAAATGGATAAAGCGGATGTCAGAAGAGGCAAGTTTATCCGTAAGGGAACAGCTTATAGGGTTATTACCCCAGAGCAAAAAATCTATTGTAATGGTGAATATGTATGGATGTACGCGAAGTCAGGTAATGAAGTTCAGATAACAGATGCGGACGATACGGATGGCGACTTTGTTTCGCCAGATCAGTTATTTACTTTGTATAAAACAGGCGATTACATATACCGAATCAATCGCGAGTTTGAGAAGAAAGGAGAAAAATTAGCAGAGATTGAATTCAAGCCGACAGACAAGATGAGCGATTATTTTAAGATTAAGATGATTCTAAA
>JAJRQS010000227.1 GCA_024280135.1 Bacteroidota bacterium
GATTTTTACCTATGTACAAATCAACATTATTTGTCGTATCATTACTCCATGTTAAATCTGTAGAAGCTGTATTCAAGGAACTCAATAAAAGGTTATTCGGATTTTCAAAGATAATATCACAATCGATCTTAACTCGACTTCGGTCAAAAATTGTAGGTTGATCTCCAGATGAAAAAACAGCCCCATTGGGATTTTTAATAATCAAACGACCCTGTCCATGCACTTTAGCATTGGGATGAATATAGACTTGGTTAGAATAAATTTGCCAGTCCCCGTTAACGGTAATATCCGCATTTTCTCCAATCCAAAGTTGATCCGTATGTACCACATTCATCCCTCCTTGAATGTTAGAAATAAAATTGATGGTTGAGGAGGATTGCCCAAAAGCAATACTCCCCATCATCATTAATCCCAATAGTATGTTTAATCTTTTCATTTTCTTGCTCTTTAAAGTGTTGCGGAAGCTGAACTAATTATCTGTACATCTCCCTCCTTTAATACAGTCCCATTACCTACATTCATGGAATCTATTCTAAATGACTGGTAATAATTAGATCCCACCGTACCTCTAAATCTTAAATACACATGATTATCACTCCCCACATACTGAGTAATATTAAAGTTTGCACCTCCGTTATTCGTATTTGAAGTACTCAGCAAATTACCGCCCGCCGCATAACAATATCCCACCCAAGTAATATCTATTACTTCGCTAGAACCATATCTATAACCAGTTGCTTTTATGTGATACATCCTATTATCAGTATTAGTTTTATAAGGTAGCTTTATGTGGATGTAATTATTGTCATTCGCATTAGAAAAATAGGCTGCAATACCATGAGAAACAACACAATTTCCTATTTTGCTGTTTGCAATATTGGTTGTCGAAGGTATTTTATTACCTTCAATCAGTACTCCTTGAACATCCAAGTCACTTCTTGGTGTCGAAGTACCGATGCCCACATTGCCATCAGAAGCTACTCGCATTGCCTCTGTTGCATTTGCATAGCCAGTAGTTGTCCCTACGTCGAAAACTATTCCACCAGCAGTGCTAATACTATTTTTAATATGCAATCCATTATGCTCTTGTACAATTGCAGATTCTTCTATCCCTCCATCCTGTTTAAAGATTAACATCGGATTAAAGTCCTCATTATTGTCGTCTGTATCCGCTTCTATGATCAACTTTGCATCTCCTGAGTTCCCACTACTCACATGTAAATTCCCTAGTGGATTAGCCGTCCCGACACCTACATTTCCATTTGAAATTATCTCCATTGCATGCTTTCCCTGAGCCCAGCCAGATTGGGTGTTGGTATAAAAGCTGATTTTATAGTCAGAACCTAGTACCAGTGTTTCTCCTCCCACACTAAAATTTGGTTTTGCAACTGATGCAAATTCCCCACCTCCTAAAATAGTGGTGCCGCCTGAGCCTAATATCAATGAATTTCCCCACCCACTAGGGCCTTCTTCAAAGTTCATCCACCGCGAGGTATAATTAGGTCCTCTAGAAAACATAGATCCACTATGGGCAATATCTCCTTGCACATCAAAGTTTTTTGTAGGCGCTGTAATACCAACCCCAACTTTTCCTTCATTAAAAACAACGTCACCATTCATTACATTCATTCTAATCACTTGCTCTTTTGAAATAGCGGTGCCGTCGTTCACTCCAAAATCCACCCAATCTTTATATTCTGGCAAAACATGGTTGCCCCGAAAGGACCAGGTTGCCCATCCATACTTTCCATTACTTAATTTTCCTTGCAGAAAAATATTAGCGGGATTACTCCCATCTAAATCGCTAAACAAAGCTAAATCCGTTCTTCCTGCAACACCTGTTTTTCCTGTGGTAGATATTTCTACATTGGCTGGGATGCTTGCGGTATTGTTTGTTAAATGTACAACTGGTGTGTGCGTGCCAATACCCACATTTCCATCTGCATTGACCACCATCTTTTCTGTTCCATTCGTAAATATACTCACTTCAGAACCGCTAACTACCGATGGTTTAAATTGTGAAGTTGTTCGGTCATAAGAACGAAACACTCCATGGATCCCATCCCAAGCTAATTCTGCACCGACACCACTTGTCGGGGAAATTTGGTCAGTTGAGCGGATGATTCCCGTCACATCCAATTTGGATTTTGGGGTATTCGTTCCAATACCTACATTTCCAGACACAGCCGAATATTGGTCATTTCCACTTCGAGTCCAGTCAAAGTCTTCTCCAACTGCAAGCCAATTGGTTCCATCAAAACGATAAACTTTATCATCATCTGTATTATACATCATCACACCCTTGGCCGGGGTAATAGCATTCATCTCAACGGTTGTACCCTTTATTAATTCTAAAAGATATTCTGCATCTATTTGAGCTTGCGCAAAAAAGCATGCATCAAAACAATCAGTGTTATTAAAAAATCCTTCTTCATCTTTTTCAATTATAGTGTAAGTGCTGGTGAGCTAATAATTTGCACATCTCCTTTTTTTAAAATGGACCCATTTCCTACTGCCATTGAATCAATTCTAAATGATTGGTAGTAGTTATTCCCTGTTGTTCCTTTAAATCGCAAATAGATATGATTATCACTACCCACATACTGAGCCACTTGAAAATCAGGGCTTCCCGCATTTATGATATTAGGTTCTATAATACTAGACGACAAAGCATAACAATAACCCACCCATGTAATATCAATTGTCTTTCCAGAACGATATCGATATCCTGTCGCTCTAATGTGATACATATTACTATTAACATTTACTACATAAGGTAATCGAATGTGCATATAATTATTATCTGTAGCAACTGTATGAAAGGTGGCAATACCATGAGACAACACACAACTTCCATCATTTGCGTTATTCCCAAACATAGAAGTATTTTGCCCTTCAATTAAGACGCCATCGACATCTAATTTACTTCTAGGATTTGTATTGTTAACTCCAATATTTCCTGACACAAGGGAATTCATATTATTTCCATTCACTGCCCAATCATTTTGCGCAAGCGTATTTATATCAACCCAATCAGTACCTGTTGCCGTTGTCGAAAGTACTTGGCCCGATACTCCAGCTTGACCATCTTTATCTTCAAAAGCGCCATCCAACCTCATATTTCCTGCCACATGCAGTGCCTCATCAGGACTCCCTGTACCGATACCTACATTATCTCTAAAGAAGGACACTCCATTATTCGCAAAAATTGCATAATTACTATTTGTTCCATTTAAGGCATCTATATAAACCCCATAATTATTTACACCATCCGCTACATACAACTTAGCTCCAAAGTTATTTGCAAGCGAAGTATACCCACCTGAACGCACATTAATATTATAAATATTATTTACGATATCCTCTTTATATCTGACTGTGTTAATATTTAAACCATAA
>JAJRQS010000228.1 GCA_024280135.1 Bacteroidota bacterium
ATAGGTTCGACCATAGTAAGAAATGCCCACTTCATATATCCGTATTTTAGGTACACGAGCAATTTTTGCCGTTACTTCAGGCTCGAAGCCAAAACGGTTTTCTTTTAGGTTAATGGACTTGATGATATCCGCTTTGAAAAGCTTATAGCAAGTTTCCATGTCCGTCAGATTTAAATTAGTGAACATATTGGATAACCGAGTCAAAAATCGATTACCGATAGAATGCCAAAAGAATAAAATTCTATGTGGTTTGCCTCCAATAAATCTAGAGCCATACACCACATCTGCAAAATTATCAAGAATAGGTTTTAGTAAGATATTATATTCCTCAGGGTCGTATTCTAAATCGGCATCTTGGATGATGATAAAATCACCAGTAGCTTTTGCTATTCCAGTATGTAGAGCAGCACCTTTGCCTTTGTTGACCTCATGTTCGTAGTACGTAATCCCTAGGGTAGGATGCGATTTTTGGTAAGTCAATATGGCTGCCCTAGTACCATCGTTAGAGCAGTCATTCACTAATATCAATTCTTTGGTTACTCCTTGAATCAATTGGACACTAGCGACCTTGTCCAAAATTAAATGGATGGTTTTTTCCTCATTAAAGGCAGGAATTACAATAGATAGCTTTTGGGCCATAGTTGAGTTTTGGAGTTTTAATAAGGATTTATGAGCACTATACTTGAAGTCCTCCGCAAACACTCAATGTCTGTCCAGAAACATAAGAACTTAAATCAGAGCCCAAAAACAAGCAAACATTGGCAACCTCCTCAGCTTGCCCCAATCGATTCATGGGAATACCAGCAAGGAACGTTTCTTTGGTTTTTTCATCCAAACCATGGGTCATGTCTGTTTCAATGAAACCCGGTGCAACTGCATTGCAACGAATATTTCTAGAACCGACTTCTTTCGCAATAGATTGTGTGAAGCCGATAATACCCGCCTTAGAAGCCGCATAATTAGATTGTCCAGCATTCCCACTGATGCCGACCACTGAGCTCATATTGATAATAGATCCCGCACGATTACGCATCATGTGGCGGATTACTTGTTTGGTTAGGTTGAAAACTGATTTTAAGTTAACGGTGATGACATCATCCCATTGCTCTTCAGACATTCTCATGATGAGGTTGTCTTTTGTGATGCCCGCATTATTGATAAGAATGTCAATTTTTTCAAAATCTTCGAGGACTTGCTTGATGAGCGTTTCAGCTTGCGCAAAATTAGCTGCATCGCTTTGATATGCCTTTACCTGATGGCCCGCTTTCGTTAATTCTGCCACAATTACATCCGCTTTTTCGGAAGAAGAACGATAGGTGAAAGCAACGGAAGCTCCTTCTGATGCATATTTTCGCACGATAGCTTCTCCTATTCCTCTAGATCCACCCGTAATGAGTGCCATTTTTCCCGTTAGTAGTCCCATGTTTTTTGCGCAAAAATGCAAAAAATAGTAAAGCTAAACACTATATACCGTCTGTTTTTTGTAAGAATGAGTTAAAGTATTCTTTTCTATTTATATAATAATTGTCTTGCAAGCAATTCTTACCCCTTGGTTTACTTGGTTTAAAGGCCTGAAAAGCTTATATTTAGCCATTGTTTCTTTGCTAGGCAACATAATTTGTCATGCAAGGGTCTTAAACACGAAGGGCAAACAACAATGGATGAGAGACAGCTAATCAAAGGGTGCCTGGCAAATCGAGCTAAAGATCAACAAGAAATCTTTAGACGGTTTTCAGGTAAAATGCTTTCTGTGTGTCGGCGATACGCTAGACATGAGATGGAAGCAGAAGATATGCTGCAAGATGCTTTTGTGAAAATGTTTAAAAACCTACATTCCTTTAAAGCCGAAGGTTCTTTTGAGGGGTGGTTACGAAGGATTACGATTAATACGGCTATTAAGCATTGTCAACGGAAGTCCTTTACGAATGAAATCAATGGATATGAGAAACTCCCAGAATCAAGCTATCAACAATCTGGATCAAAAATTGACGAAGATTTTTTGATGAAAATTGTTTCTGAATTGCCAGAAGGGTATCGACTGGTTTTTAATTTGTATGCCATTGAAGGATATAGTCACCAAGAAATCGCAGAATTATTAGGGGTGACTAGTTCAACTTCGCGCTCTCAATTAGTGAAAGCAAGAAATATGTTGCAGCGTAGATTGGCAGAAATTGAAGCGTTTAAAACAAGAACAAATAAAAATAATAATCCGAAATCGAAAGCAATTGGATAGTATGAAAAGGAATAATAAATTTGATAATCAATTCTCCTTCATTAAGGAGAAGGAAGCACCCGCTCCGATGGAGTTGTGGCCAGGTGTATATGAACGTATTCAGCCGAAACAAAAAAAGAGAACCAGATTTTTGTTGTTTAGCCTTGTTGGTTTAGCGGTGTTGTCTTTAGCGTCTTTGGCAGGTTATGCCCTCCTAAATGATGACTTGGCGGTGCAGGCTACAGCTTCCAATATCCAACTAAACGATTTTCGTAAGTTGCAGCATAATGCAAATGATAATAATTTGTCAACAGAGTCTATAGACCAAAGCAATAGTATTGTTGAAAATAAACAGTCAAATACTGATACGAAATCAATGCAACCTGTAGGGCGTAAT
>JAJRQS010000229.1 GCA_024280135.1 Bacteroidota bacterium
ACCAAGCAGGCCATTTTATCTGCAAGCTAGTCCCCAAAAGACCGTGAATAAACTTATAACCACCAACGACCAGTCTCACTCTGTGTACTCGAGTCAATATAATCAATCCTATCATTCGAAATTTGGTGCTATTCAAGAGAGTCAACATGTCTTTATTGAGGCAGGGCTACAAGAGGTTTTGTATTCAGAAAATACGGCAAAAGTATTAGAAGTTGGTTTAGGAACGGGTCTCAACGTCCTCCTAGCCTTTCAGCTTGCGCAAAAAACAAATCAAAAAATTAGTTTAACGTCAATTGAAGCATACCCCTTGGAAAAGGCGATTTATGGTCAATTAAATTATGCTGAATTATTAAATCTGCCAAAGGAACAACTCCATAAGATACATGCTTGTGACTGGGATATCGAGCAGAAGTTTTCGGATTTGTTTACCTTTCGGAAAATAAATACAAAATTAGAAGACTGGGAGCCAACAGAGGCATTTAATGTTATTTTTTTTGACGCATTTTCTCCTGAGACTCAGCCTGAGCTTTGGACAATTGACATTTTTGAAAAGTTATACGGTTGTCTTTTGCCGGAAGGCATCCTAGTGACCTATAGTGCTAAAGGTGCATTAAAACGAGCCTTACAGTCCGTTGGATTTACTGTTGAAAAGATACCAGGGCCACCTGGAAAAAGGGAAATGACGAGAGCTCAAAAGATGTGACCGTTTATACTGCGTCTTTAACAATGGACATCACATAAAACATTTCTCTAGCAATTTGACGATTACGCTCAGCATACGCCTTTTCCATATCGTCTGTATCATCAAAGGCTTTGGGGTCATCATATGTAATAGCAATTTTGGCTTCTGCCCCTATGACATTTGGGCAAGCTTTGTCTGCCGAATCACACACCATTAAGGCACAAAAACCGTCCATTGGATTGGGTGTGTCTTCATAGTGTTTAGAATACATAGCCATTCCTGGTAAATCTGCCCCAAAGCGCATCAAATAAACAGGATTTTTACCATTTTCTGCTTTGAGTAATTCTATACCAGCACCCTGCAAAGCCATGACAGCATTTGGATGAAAAGCAGTCGCTTTTGTGCCGCCTGAATAACTTTCAAAATTGTATATTTTATACCAAACACTGGCTATTTGTAACCAGGCTTTTCCCATATGACTTCTGCGAGAATTATGTGTGCAAATGACATTCACTCTTGCAGGTTCACCCAAACGTCTTTTTCCTATGATATAAGAAGCAAGGTGTCCTAATGCCTTTTTACGGTCTGTAGGAATCAGTGAAAATTCTGTTATTACGCTTTCGCAAAAATCGGCTAATGGTGGGTGAAAGAGGTTTTTCATGTTGTGATAGTTTGGTAAGCTATTTGAATGTCGCAAAGATATGGGAATCTATAAAAAGAAATACAAAAGCTCCTAGCGTCGCGTTTATGTGCTCCTAGCGTCGCGTTTATGTGCTCCTGCGTCGCGTTTATGTGCTCCTAGCGTCGCGTTTATTGACTTCACTTCTGTTTCATAAACGCACAAAGTGCACATAAACGCACGAAGTGCACATAAACGCGCAAAGCGCCACAAAAAAGACCATGATACATCTGTATCATGGTCTTTTAGCAAATCAAAGTGAAAACTATTCTTAATCGACAGATTTCTTATCTTCTACAAAACGAGGATCTAAAGTCGCTTGCTTACGGATACCCAATTTAGAAGTTAATTCTCTATACTTTACGATGTCGTTCTTAGCAACATAACGAAGAAAACGCTTTCGCTTACCAACCATATTCAATAATGCTCTACGAGCTGAATGGTCTTTTTGGTTTTTGTGTAAATGCGCTGATAATTCGTTCACACGAAAGGTCAATAATGCAATCTGTGCTTCTGTAGAGCCCGTATTGGTGTCTGCTCCTCCAAATTCAGCGAAAATTTCTTTCTTTTTCTCGCTAGTTAAATATTCTGCCATTTTTAAAATGTTTGGTTACCAAATTGAATCACTATCGATCCTTCTTTAGCGGCTGCAAAGATAAGAGAAAAATGTAAATAATACACTATACTGATAAAAAAAAACTTAACCTGCTGAAATAGTAGCTTTATAATTATAGGACTCAGATTAAAATTGTACGCCAACATTGAAAGACAAAAGAGCTGGCTTAAACGAATAGGATGTTTTTGTAATCGCATCATCAACACCCGTCGCTTTTGATTTTTTTATCATTTCACCCGCTACTTCTCGTTCCCCAAAACCTGTATATTTAATACTAAATACAAATAAATCGCTGATAGAGGCCCCTATGGTGCCCGAGAGAGCCAATCCACTTGACCTTTTAAAATCTCCAATAAGCTCATTGCCGTCTATCTTTGCAGAAAAATCTGAAAAGCTAAGTAAACCGATACCAGCTCCTGCTTGCGCAAAAAAGCCAATGCCCACTTCTTGTTTTTTGGTATACTTAACGCCCAAAATAATCGGGATGCTTGTATATTTATATCCGGTCACCTCATCCGCTTTATAGGCGTTTTTTACGCTTTTTATGGCAGCGGAATTCTGTTTGTTTCGGTTAAATGTCACTTCCGCATAGCCTTCTAGCGTGTTCTTTATAATGGGGTAACCATATTCTACCGCAATACCATACCCCAAACCAACACCTGAGCCAAAGCCACCATTTGATAGCTCTATATTGTCTGTGAGGCTATATTCACCCAAGGGTAAAGCTAAACCTGCGTTTACGGTTATGGATTGAGCGGCTGTGGCTCCATTCAGAAATAGCGTGATTAAAAATAGGAAAATCTTACTCATCTGTTCGGGTTTATTTCAAAGTGTAAAGAAACAAAATTATTTGAAAGGACAGTTTAAAAGTCTTTCTTCTTTTTTTTAATGGAAATACCTTTAATATGCGTAATTCTACCTAACTTTCCGCCTTGAATCAAATACAATAAAATGATTAAGATAAATAAAGTTGCTGTTTTAGGATCTGGAGTCATGGGTTCTGGTATTGCTTGTCACCTTGCTAATGCAGGTTTTGAGGTTTTATTACTAGACATCGTTCCATTTGACTTAAAAGACGAAGAGAAAAAGAGTCAAGCTGCACGAAACCGTATAGTGAATGCCTCACTAAAGGCTGCTATCAAATCAAAGCCTGCCCCACTCTACGATAATGCTTTTGCTTCCCGTATCCAAACGGGTAATTTTGATGACGACATGAAAGGTATCAAGGATTGTGATTGGATTATTGAAGTCGTGGTTGAGCGCTTGGATATCAAGCATCAGGTATTTGCGAATGTAGAGAAGTATAGAAAGCCTGGGACAATCGTTTCTTCTAATACTTCTGGTATTCCGATTCATATGATGCTAGAAGGGCGAAGCGATGACTTTAAACAACATTTTTTAGGCACACACTTCTTTAATCCTCCACGTTACCTTAAATTACTAGAGATTATACCTACCCCTGATACGAAGCAAGAAGTCATCGACTTTTTTATGGATTTTGGGGATGAGTACTTGGGTAAAAAAACTGTACTTTGTAAAGATACACCGGCCTTTATAGCTAATAGAGTCGGTGTATATACGATGGCGAAGATTTATCAGCTTACGCAAAAGTTGGGATTATCCATTACTGAAACAGATAAACTAACAGGCCCTGCAATAGGGAGACCCAAAACGGGAACTTTTAGACTAGGAGATTTAGTCGGTCACGACACAGCTGTTCATGTCATTAATGGTATCCGAGAGAACTGCCCAAATGACGAACAAGCCGGTAATTTTGTGATACCAGATTATTTACAATTTTTAATTGATAATAAATTTTTGGGCAACAAAACCCGAAAAGGTTTTTATGAAAGAACAAAAGAAAAAGATGCAGACGGTCGTCGGATCATCTTAGCGTTAGACCTTGACACCAAAGAATATAAGCCAAGTCAAAGACCCAAAGTAGAAAGCCTAAAAGCAATTAAAAATATTGATTCCCTTGAAGGTAGAATTAAGTATTTTTTTAGAGCTGATGATAAAGGCGCACAACTTGTGAAAGAATCGCTTTTAGGTCTATTTGCCTATGTATCTAATCGAATTCCTGAGATAGCAGATGACTTGTATGCCATTGATGATGCTTTGAAGGCGGGTTTTGGATGGGATGTTGGTCCTTTTGAATATTGGGACATGGTCGGAGTTCAAAAAGGAATTGAATTAGCGGAGGCTCAAGGAGAGTCCATTGCGCAGTGGGTTAAAGATATGGTTGCCTCCGGTAAAAATTCTTTCTATGTTGTTGAAAATCAACAACCTAAGTACTTTAATATTAAAAATAAAGCTTACCAAAGCATTCCAGGGAGAGAAGGGATTGTTATTTTGGAGCACTATCGAGATAAAGAATTAATTTTTGAAAATGCGGAAGTCCATGTCCATGACATTGGGGATGGAGTGTTGTGCTTAGAGTTTAAAAGCAAGATGAATGCGATTGGAGAAGGCATTCTTCGTGGAATTAGTGATACGATTAATATTGCAGAGCAAGGTCCTTGGAAAGGAATTGTAATAGGAAACAACGCTAAGAATTTTACCGTTGGAGCTAACTTGATGTTGGTGGCGATGCTGGCATACGAGCAAGAGTTTGAAGAATTAAATATGGCTGTAAATCTATTTCAACAGACTGCTATGCGTGTACGTCATTCCTCTATTCCTGTTGTCATGGCGACACAAGGCTATGTCTTTGGAGGTGGTTGTGAATTAGCGATGCACAGTGATGCAGTTATGGCTGGTGCTGAATCTTACATTGGTTTAGTTGAGGTAGGTGTAGGATTAATCCCAGGCGGAGGAGGAACTAAAGAATTTGCATTAAGAGCGGCTAATGAGTTTGACCCAGGGCTTGTACAGATTCCTACTTTGATCGAAAGATTTAAGACGATTGCTTTGGCATCCGTTGCGACTTCAGCAGATCAGGCATTCAGCATGGGCTATTTGGATCACACGAAGGACCATACCGTAATCAACACACCTAAAGCAATTGCTAGAGCAAAAGATAAAGTATTGGAATTAGCTAAACATTATGTTCCGCCGACTGAAGATGACGTATATGTGCTTGGCAGAAGAGGATTAGGGGCCTTGTATATGGCTGTAAATGAGCTAAAATTAGGTAAGTATGCTTCTGAACATGATGCTCTGATTGCTCAAAAGGTAGCGTATGTGATGTGCGGAGGTGACTTGACAGGCCCACAGAAAGTGTCCCAGCAATATTTATTAGATATTGAAAGAGAAGCTTTTTTGAGTTTATTAGGCACCCAAAAAACGTTGGAGCGCATTCAGCATATGTTGACAACTAATAAGCCCTTGCGAAATTAAAATTTACATCTAGTACAATTCCATATCCGTATCAAAATTAAATTTGGTACGGATATTTTATATCAGTACAAGGGATAATGAAAAGTTTTATACCTTTGCCCATTAACCAACCATACTATGTACATGATTTCTTATTACAGACTTTTACTATTTGTAGGATGTTTATTTACCTTTTCTCTTAATGCCCAAATTAATTATAGCGCAAACGACCATGAAGCGGTGTATGATTTTCCTTTTGGTTATGGGTCTAATTTGGGTGTATATTCCGGTTGGACGGATCAAGACTTAGCTGCTTTGATTGCTGGAGATCCTGCCAAAGGTATCATAGGGGCTAGTGGCAATACCATGCGCCCTACCCTTCCCGAAAATTTTTTAGAAGCTTGGGGATATGATATTCGTAAAGATGCATTTCAATATTACAAAGACATTGGGATGAAAGGGATTGTGGCTTTTGTTGGATTTCCTTCAGAAGAACATCGGGATACCATTGAATTTTGTGATGGAGAACAATCCTATATGTTTAAGAATATGTACACCCCCATTTGGGATGGAGGAAAAAACGGAACACCCGTCAATGATACAAATTATTATGCCTTGTACTTATATAAGACTATTCAGGTTTATGGTGATTATGTAGATATTTGGGAAATCTCTAATGAACCTGATTTGTCGGGCTCTCCTTCTTCCTACCAAGGACCTCAAGTTCCGTCTAGTTGGTGGAATGTAGATCCAGATCCTTGTGACATTGCCATTAAAGCCCCTATTCAATACTATAATAGAATGCTGCGCATTAGTTATGAAGTCATCAAATCCATGCAACCAGATGATTTAATTGCTGTAGGAGGGCTTGGTTATGCAAGCTTCTTGGATGGCATTCTACGAAATACGGACAATCTTGACGAAGGAAAAATAACGGCTGAATACCCATTGAAAGGAGGTGCTTATTTTGATGTATTGAGTTTTCATACCTACCCGCACATAGATGGATCGACTAGGGCTTGGAACACACCAGAACAGAAGTGGGATTATTATAGACATTCGGATCGTACCGTAGAAAATGGGTATTTACGAACCTACCGAAATTTTAAAGAAGTCGCTGATTTTCATGGATATACAGGCGAAAAATATCCAAAGAAACATTATATTGTTACCGAAACCAACATCCCTAATCGTGAATATGGAGAATATATTGGTTCTGTTGAAGCACAACGTAACTTCACGATGAAAGCGATACTTAAATCAATGGTGCATGACATTCATCAAATACATTTTTTTACTATTGCTGAAGAAGGCGCATTTTTTACGCAAGAATTTAGTTATATGGGACTTTATTCTAAGCTTGGTGCATCCTATGAGGAGCCGGCTTCTCTCACCGAACAGGGCATAGCGTTCAAAACTTTAGCAATGGTGACTAAGGAGTATCAATACGATGAAACGGCTACCACAGCATTGAATTTACCTGCATATATAGATGGGCTTGCGCTAAAAAACAATGCTGATGAACCGATCTATGTTTTATGGGCGAAAACATATCTAGACCGAAGCGAAAAAACGAGTGCTACCTACCAAATTGAAAACATAGCAGAAGGTAATATCATGGCGATCTACGACTGGGATTATAGTGTAACCCATAAAATAGATTCTATACCTGGTAATCAGCTTTCGCTAAATGGAACACCACGTTTGTTTAAACCATTAGGTAAGTTAAATATCGCTTTTGATTTACTCCCAACAATAGAGAATAACCCTGCTGATATTGAATTTAGGCTAAACTATTATTTGTATGGTGAGGCGACCGTATATGCTAACCTTTATGACAATGCAGGTCATCAGGTTTCCAATGTGATTTCAAAAACAAAACAGTCTGCTGGTTATTATCAATACAATGTTTCCACTGAGTTTTTACCGCAAGGCGTGTATCATTTAAAACTTAAAGCTGGATTTAAAACATTCAATCAATCTATTGTGGTGGTACATTAGGGCTGTCTAGCTTTTATGGTCGTAATTGTGAATTGGGATTCGTAAGGATGCATATTGTTTGGTGCTCTATGTAACCTTATTGTTACAAGTTTTTTACCTAGAATAAATTTTCGCTGCAAGCAGTATCTGTGTTCCATTCTACCTATTACTCTTGACTTGTGCCTATTGCACGACTAACTTCATATAAAACATACCCTATATGGGTTGTTTTTCTACCTTTTTGCCCATATATCCAAAAAATAAGTTAAATTTGCAATGCTCCATTTTTTGCGAACTATATCCAAATACCCAAAACAAGATGCTTGAATTAAAAAGAGTTCAATTCGTTTTGATATGCCTATTCCTTGTGCTCAATCAGACTTTTGCACAAAATGAAGTGCCCAATAATAAGCAGTCTTCTCATTTAAACCAACTTTTACGAAAGGAACTCAAAGACTGGTCTATTTTTGAATTGGATGCGAATAGCATTTTTGCGCAAGCGACTTCTAGTAACCATCCAAAAATTAAATTAGAACTTGGGGAGTTATCCTTTTCGGCTACATATAATAAGACCGATTTGTTTAGTGATAGTTATAGATTAATTACGGCTTTACCCACCGCACATACTAGAGCCATACCGATGTATGCCAAATTTCAAGGACGCTCTGTTCGGTTGACTGTGAACAAGGACTTTATCTATGGGTACTTCTCTAATGGCAAAGACAACTACTACATTGAACCACTTTGGTACTATGTTCCAAATGCGCAAAAAGATCAATTTGTGGTTTATAATGAAAAAGATGTCGTTCCTAATACGGGTAAATGTGGGGTAACAGAAACAAAAAAGAGGGGCCATTTAAATAAAAAACCAACGGACAGTCCAGAAGCCGATTGCTACCAAGTAGATATCGCTATTGCTTCAGACTTTCTGATGTTTCAAGATTATGGTAGTGTAGTAGGTGTTGAAAACCATAATATTGGTGTTCTAAATAATGTACAAGGAAATTATATTAGTGAGTTTGCGAATGACTTTCTATTTAATATTACTACTCATTTTATTGTTTCAACTAGTGCGAGTGATCCTTGGACAAACTCAACTGATGCGGGTGATGTATTAGATGATTTTTTAGCTTGGGGCAATAACAATGGATTTGGAAATACGGATTATGATGTAGCCGAATTTTGGACAGACCGTGATTTTGATGCAGGCACTGTGGGTCTTGCCTTTTTGGGTGTAATCTGTCATTGGTCGCATAGATACCATGTCTTACAAGATTTTACAAATAATGCGCAACACTTAAGAGTCATGACTGCTCATGAGTTGGGGCATAACTTTGATTGTAGTCATGATGCCTCTAATAGTCCACATATTATGGCACCGACAGTTTCCTCTTCTACTACGTGGTCAAATGCTTCTGTCACGTCTGTTGATAACTACGCCGCTGGACTTCTTGGCGGTTGCTTACCAGCTGTTTCTTGTAGTGGAGCAGCGGCACCTGTTGCGGCATTTACGGGTACTCCAACGACAATATGTGTTGGTCAAACCGTAAGTTATTCTGACAATTCAACGGGCAATCCAACGGCATGGGATTGGCATTTTTTTGGTGGTAATCCAGAATTTTTCACGGGTCAAAATCCGCCTAACATTACTTATGCTACTGCTGGTACTTACACTACAGAATTGACTGTCACGAATGCCTCTGGTTCCAATACAGCCACAAAAACAAATTATATCCAAGTACAAGATGTGCCCAATGCGAATTTTAACTTGAGTGTCAATTTGCTAGATGTTGACTTTTTTAATCAATCTACAGGAGCTGATTTTTATACATGGGATTTTGGAGACCCTGCAAGTGGTGCCCAAAATACAACCTCTGTCACCAATCCTTCGCACACTTATCCCAATGATGGCACTTATACCATTACTTTAACAGCTTCTAATGGCTGTGGTAATGATGTTTATACTTTTAACTTAAACATCAACACGCCTCCTACTGCTAATTTTACAGCGACTCCAACAACTGTTTGTACTGGGCAGCAAGTACAATTCAATAACACTTCTTCTGCTAACGCCTCTCAATGGACTTGGTCTTTTCAAGGGGGAAATCCTGGCTCTAGTAATGTAGAAAATCCACTCATAACCTATAATACAACCGGGTTCTATGATGTGTCATTGATTGCAGCTAGTCCAGGGGGTAGTGACCAAGAATATAAAGCGAACTATATTCAAGTGGTTCAGTCACCTACGCCAGACTTTACGTTTGTAGTGACTGGTTCAACAGTAGATTTTACGAACACCACCTCTCCCCTTTCGGGAAATACTTACTCGTGGGATTTTGGGGATGGTACTTCTTCTTCGGTGACCAGTCCTTCTCATACTTTTTCGACTGGTGGAAGTTTTGATGTAACTTTACAAGTGAATTCTTCTAATTGTGGTACTTTGTCAATTACCAAAACAATCAACTTAACCGCTCCACCTGTGAGTAGCTTTACAGCAAACTCGACAACGGGTTGTAACCCACAAGACGTCTTATTTTCAAGTACCGCTACAGGGGCTGATACTTGGAGCTGGACTTTTCCAGGTGGCACACCGTCCACTTCTACGAATGAGAATGTTACGGTTAATTATCCTAATCCAGGTGTATATAATGTAACACTTGTCGTAACTAACGCAGCGGGCAGTGACACACACACAGAAACGAATTATATCACCATTACGGAAACACCTACACCAAGCTTTACCTATAACCCAATAAATCTGAACGTAGATTTTACGAATACCACTTCTCCCCTTTCGGGAAATACATATTCGTGGAATTTTGGAGACGGAAACACTTCGACAGCTATTCACCCAAGTCACACCTATGCAGCTGCGGGCAATTATACTGTTACACTAGAAGTGACGAATACTTGTGGAACTTTTTCTAGTGCTCAGTCTTTTGATTTAGCTATTTTGCCAATTAGTAATTTTACATCAACACATAGTGGTTGTGTTGTTGACCAAGTTTCCTTTTTTGACATAAGTCAGAACAATCCGACTTCATGGAATTGGACATTCCCTGGAGGTAACCCTAGTAGTTCTACGTTGCAAAATCCTATTATTGAATATAGTTCAGCCGGCTCATATACCGTTACATTGGAGGTAAGCAATGCGGCTGGTAGCAATACCAAAACAACGATGAATTACATCGTGGTAGAGGAAGCGCCTACGGCTTCGTTTACAACTAATATAACAGGGAGTACTGTGGCATTTACCAGTACTTCTAGTGCAAATGCTACTTCTTTTTCATGGGATTTTGGAGATAATAGCGCAATAAGTACAGATGAGCATCCAACCCATGTATATACCATGGATGGCACCTATACTGTAGAATTAACGGTTTCAAATAACTGTGGAACAAATACACAAACACAAACAGTAGTTATTACGGGAAATACCCCAACAGCTAGCATTACGGCTTCTTCGATGACTATCTGCGAAGGACAAAGTATTGATTTTGAAGCAGTAGTATCTGCTAATACCCAAAATGTAGATTGGACTTTTGCAGGTGGTTCGCCATCTACTTCAACAGACATGATGCCTTCTGTTCAATATAATAATGCGGGTACATTCAATGTTGTTTTAACGGCACATAATGGTAGCAGTTCTGCTACGGCAAATATGACGATTACGGTTGAACCCAATTCAGTTGCTGCTTTTTCTACGGGCACTAGTGGTCTAGATCTTAATATTACAAATACTTCAACAAATGCAACCAGCTATGCTTGGGATTTCGGCGATGGAAGTTCTTCTACAGCTGCAAATCCAACTCATACTTATTTGGCAGATGGAACCTATACGGTATGTCTGACCACAACAAATAGCTGTAATACGGATTCTCATTGTGAAACCATAATTATTTCTGGAAATGGGCCTACTGTGGATATAGTGGCCAATACAAATTCGCTTTGTGCTGGAATGTCTGTCACCTATCACGCTAATGTAACCAATTCAAATAATATAAACTGGACCTTTGAGGGTGGCTCTCCCGCCACCTCAACGGATATCGACGTAACCGTACAGTATAGTACTGCTGGAACCTTCTTAACTTCGTTAACAGCTACTAATCCTTCTGGTACTGCTTCAGCAAATGAACAAATAACAGTTTTACCGCTTGCAGTAGCTGCTTTTTCAAGCAGTACGAATGGTTTAACCGCTAATTTTACAAATGGATCTTTAGGAAGTCCAAGCACTTTTTCTTGGGATTTCGGTGATAACGGAGCAACGAGTACTGATGAAAACCCTTCCCATACATTTTCCGCTGCGGGTACTTATAGTGTTTGCCTAACGGTTACCAATAGTTGTGGGTCAAATACCATTTGTCAGGATGTCATGGTATCTGAATTTAATCCCACAGCAGAAATAGAGATAACCTCCACATCAGGAGATTGTGCCCCTAAAACAGTCGTTTTTCATGCAAATGTAACGAACTCAACGAGTGTAAACTGGACTTTTGAAAATGGAACGCCAGCTACTTCTACAGACTTAAACCCATCAGTCGTATTTAATACACCTGGTAGCCATGTCGTCACCCTTTCGGCAACGAATACTTCAGGAACGGCAAATGCGACAGAGGTG
>JAJRQS010000230.1 GCA_024280135.1 Bacteroidota bacterium
CAGCCATCCAAAAAGATAATTTAAATTGGTCAAACCACATTCTAGACACCCAAACAAATGGGGTTTCCATCTCTGATACGTACGGAGTCGGTACGATACCCGCTAAATTTCTGCTGAATCCCCAAGGTGTCATTATTGCATCTAACCCTTCTTTTCGCAAAATTGACAGAATATTGGGGGAGAATCTAAACAATAAGTGACATTTTGTCCTTTATATGGAGCTGGCAAAGAAATTGAGGGCATTTTACGCAAGTATAAAACAAAAAACGACTATGAAGCGCAAGAGAAAAAAGAAGAAAGAAGAAATAATCGAAGAGACTATCGAAGAAAACATCAACGAAACAGAAGTAGTAGAGGAAGAGCTTACAAAGGAGGAAGTGTTGGAAAACGAATTAGCAGAGATGAAAGATAAACACCTTCGGTTATTTGCTGAGTTTGAAAACTATCGGGGTAGAATGAATCGCCAACAACTAGAGACGGTTCAAAATTGTGCGTCAAAGACGGTTTTGAAATTTTTACCAATTATTGATGACTTAGATCGCGCTGCTCAATTAGAAGCGTTTAGTGAAGGTGTTACCTTGGTTCATCAAAAACTAAAAGGCATTCTAGATCAACTCGGTATTCAACAAATGGAAAGCACAGGAGTGGACTTTGATCCAGAGTTGCACGAGGCGATTACAGAAATACCGGCTCCAAGCAAAGACCTTGCGGGCAAAGTGATCGATACCGTGGAACCTGGCTATTTGCATAATGAAAAAGTTTTACGCTTTGCAAAAGTAGTTGTGGGGAAAGCTTAGTATTAAAAATAAAAAAACACATACAACATGCATTGATAGCGAGTCTGTCAATGCATTTTGTGTAAAAAAAATATAATGGCAAAAAGGGATTATTACGAAGTATTGGGCGTGGACAAGAACGCGGATAAAACAGCTATCAAAAAAGCGTATCGAAAGAAAGCAATGGAGTTTCACCCAGATAGGAACCCCGACAACCCCGAATCTGAAGCTAAATTCAAAGAGGCAGCAGAAGCGTACGATGTCTTGTCTGATCCAGACAAAAAGCCCGATACGATCGCTTTGGACACCAAGGTATGGGCCAAGGAGGTGGCGGTGGATTCCAAGGAGGTGGTTATACCATGGAGGATATTTTTGAACAATTTGGGGATGTCTTCGGTGGGGGCGGCGGCAGCGGTTTTGAAAGCTTTTTTGGTGGAGGACGTACGCAAAGACGGAGTGGTGGAAAAAAAGGTAGTAATCTACACATCAAGGTAGAACTAACTTTAGAAGAGATAGCCAAGGGCATAACGAAGAAGATCAAAGTAAAAAAATCAATCACTTGTGATTCCTGTCAAGGCTCTGGGGCGAAAGATGCTAATTCAGTATCCACTTGTAGTACTTGTCGAGGATCGGGGTATGTAAAGCAAGTTCGATCCACCTTCCTTGGACAAATGCAAACGACTGTGGCTTGTCCTTCTTGTCAAGGTGCTGGAAAAACAATTACAGCGAAGTGTAGCTCTTGTCAAGGTACAGGAACTAAATTAGATTTCGAAGTGATATCCATTGACATCCCAGCGGGTGTGAGTGATGAAATGCAACTTTCTCTCCGAGGAAAGGGAAATGCTGGTCAAAATGGTGGCCCTAGTGGTGATTTATTAATGACCATTAAGCAAAAGCCCCATCAATATTTTAGAAGAGAAGGAAACCATGTGATCTATGATTTGCATTTGAGTTATGCTGACGTCGCTTTAGGTTGCAGCGTCGAAGTGCCAACCCTTACAGGAAAAGCCAAAATAAAGATTGAGGAAGGAACAACGGCAGGTAAGATTTTACGCTTGCGAGGCAAGGGATTTCCATCTGTCCAAAGCTATGAAACAGGGGATCAATTAGTCGTTGTGAACATCTGGTCACCCAAAAAATTAACGAAAGAAGAGAAAGACCTATTGAAAAAGATGCAAAAGATGCCTAACTTCAACCCACCTAATGATTCAAAGGCTAAGTCTGGTCATGGCTTCTTTGATAAATTAGAAAATTTATTTAGATAATTGAGCCATTTATTTGGCTAACACACTGAAAGTCAAGCAAATGAAACACATTTTTCTTTTTTCTTTACTCTTGTTTTTTTCACCTTTTTTTGCGCAAGCTCAAGGAGCCGCTTATAGCATAAAAGGGGGGCCGTCTATCGGCATGCAAAAGTGGGACAGTCAAATAGGCCGTAGAAACCCACTGTTAAGTTATCACATTATTGCAGCAGTGGAGGAAGTTACCGAAGATAATCGGCATACAATCTTTGCACAATTGGGCTATCACGCAAGGGGCACTTCTCTAAAAACTACTTTTCTAAATACTAATGGAAGTAGGTTTGACCAAGACTTGAAGATTCAATTTAACAATATTGCTTTATCTCTGGGCGCCAAAAAACGTTTTGGGAATTCTGACAGAATGATCCCCTATTATCTTTTAGGCGTACGAGGTGAATATACCGTTTCTAATAACTTAAACGACCTCCAAAAATATAATGATTGTTTCCCTATTTATCCAATTGACAACAAACAATTCATCAAAAAATTTAATTACGGAGCCATCTTTGGAGGTGGATTTGAATTTCCATTTTCGGAATTGTATGGTGGTTTTGTCGAATTTACGATCAATCCAGATTTTTCTCGGCAATACGAACAACCTGCTTTTTCTGTCAGTGCCGCTAGTTGCTCTTTTGGTAGCACAGAGCCACGTACCGTTCCCCAACGTCGAATTAAAAACCTGACTTTCGAGATTAGTGTAGGATTTAAATTTTTAAATAAAGTTGAATACATCGACTAGATGATTGAAGATAGATATCTAGGCGCTTATGAAGGTAGTCGGGGACCGCTCGTCATTGCCATTGGTGGTATGCACGGAAATGAAATGGCAGGCGTAAGAGCTCTTCAGCACCTATTCAAAATGCTTGAAAAAGAACCGTTGGTTAACCCTGGGTTTGAGTTTCGAGGTCGCATCATCGGGCTGGCTGGAAACCTCGCTGCGATTCGAGCCCAAAAGCGTTTTATACACGCCGACCTCAATAGACAGTGGACACCTGATCATGTAAAAAAAATATTACAACAACCAATAGAAGCACTCAACTCAGAGGAAAAAGAAGTAGTTGACTTATATCAAACAATTCATCGAGAAATCAAGCAATATCAACCCGATAAAGTAATACTTTTAGATCTGCATACCACTTCTGCTGAGGATGGTATTTTTTCTATTCCAGCCGGTTCGGAAGAAAGTTTTACACTTGCAAAAGGATTAAATGCTCCTGTCATAACTGAATTAACGTCTAATCTAGAAGGTACCATCATGCAATTTTTTGATGGCATAAATGCAGGTGTTCCTACGGTAGCCGTAAGTTTTGAATCTGGTCAGCATAATGATGCACTTTCTATTAATCGTTCTATCGCTGCTATTGTCAATTGTCTTAGGTTTGAGGGGTTGGTTAAATCAGCGGATGTAGAAAGTCGGCACAATGAAATATTAAAAAATAAAACCCAACATTTACCCAAATTGGCAAGGTTGGCTTATAAGCATCCTTTCAAGACTGAAGAACAATTCAAAATGGCACCTGGCTTTCGCAATTTTAGTCGAATAGAAAAAGGAGATTATTTAGCAGACGATATCAATGGAAAAATAATCGCTCCGATGACGGGATATATCCTAATGCCTTTGTATCAAAA
>JAJRQS010000231.1 GCA_024280135.1 Bacteroidota bacterium
AGTCTGGTTCTTTTTTCTCTGGTAAAGTTTTTTTTTGAAAAGAAAAATAAATTGGTAAAGACCAGTTTTAAGTAGGTTGAAATGTTAAATTTATGCAAATGCGATACATAATTAGCTTGATTTAGGTTATATGTTAGAGAAATAGCTTACATTCGTTTTTGATATAGTTAACCAATACCTATAATATAGTTGATGTTTCGCAAGAAGACATATACCGAAGAAGAGCTAATAGCAGGCTGTCTGAAAAATGACCGAAAGTCACAGGAAGCACTCTATAAGCAATTTTTCCCAGTGATGATGTCCATGTGCCTTAAACACACAAGGGATAGGGACAAGTCAATGGAAATTTTGAATGATGGATTTTTTAAAGTTTTTAGTAAAATCCAGTATTATCAGAATAAGGGGTCTTTTGAGGGATGGATACGACGGATTATCTATCACAGCATAGTCGATTACTATAGAGCCAATAAGAAACACCAAAATTTGGTGTCTCCTGATGATTTAGTATTTAAATCAGTGCCTGAAAAAGCGACGGATATTTTGGCAGTAGAAGACTTATTTACATTGGTGGATAGATTACCTAAAACGACAAAAGACGTTTTTATGCTTTTTGCTGTTGAAGGTTACAAACACATTGAAATTGCCCAAATATTGGGTATTAGTACAGGAACTTCTAAGTGGCACCTTTCAAACGCTAGAAAAATGTTGAAAGAACTAATGCTACAAAGAAAAGATACGAGAACGATTTGACAAAATGAAAGAACCGTTTAAAAAAGATTTTGGACCTTTGGCAGATAAGGGGTGGAGTCAGCTCTCTGAGCGACTTGATAAAGAATTACCTACGTCCACAGCCGCTCCAAAATATAGGGCAGGTTATAAACTCTTGGCATCAGTAATCACATTGATAGGTCTGATGTTAATAACTTACTCTATTGGTGCTAATAAGCAGAATAGAAAGGTAGCCGTTTTAGAGCCTATCACTACAAATATTACGTTTGATGTGCCTGTCGCACCCCTTTCAATAGAACGCCCTAATATTGTCAAAACCATTGTCAATAAGGTCATTATAACCCACAATGAGCCAATAGAGGGTCACATTATTAGTGAGGTCGCTTTTACACCTAAACAAGCAAAAGAAAGTCTTCTATTAAATGAGGTGAAAGCGATGCAAATAGTATCCACTTTACCAAGACAAGTTTTTGCACCTACGAGTAATATGGCATCTGCCCATCTTGTTAAACGGATACTCAGTTCTAGTGAAAAAAGTATTAAGCCCATCACGCATAAGAAATTACCTGTATTAGGCTTTAATTTATCCTCTTCAGCGAATGGAATCATTCAAGGCGGTGGAGTAGGAGGGGGGATGTCTGTTTTGTTTCCGATCAGTAAGAAATTTAGCCTAGAGCCGGGTCTTGGATATGGGTTGATGAGATATAACAATCTGCCTACTAATTTATCTTCAGAGGCGGATGTGTCCTTTGCTAGAGTAGCCCCCGCTCCTAAATCGGATTTACGCTATCGCCTACATCAAACGATTGAAATGCCGCTTAGTGTACATTATAGACCGATTGAGCAATTAGCTTTAACGGGTGGTTTGGATATTGATTTATTGATTTCACAAAGAATGGTTTTTGCGCAAACAGAAAATGGACTCGTTGGTTCGGCTTACGCAAAAAGTCTAAATGCTAGTGAAATGAACCAATTGAATAGAGTTAACCTTGGCGCACACGGTGGTGTGTCTTGGTTTCCCGTAAATGAATGGAAGATAGGCGTTTATTATGGACAGAATCTACTTGGTAAAACTAAGTCTGATTCAAAATTGAAATTCTCCAATCAAACATACAAAGTGCGTCTCGCACATTATTTTTAGATAAAACTAGGTTCAAGTCTATCCTAAAAGAAGAAGGGTCATCCCAAGTTCCAAGCCACAAATAATTTATTTTATTTGTGGCTATTTTTTACTTGAACCTTAGAACGGTATCTTATTAATACTAAAAGATATATAGGTGTTTTGTAATACTTCAATATGTTGGCATTGAAGTTTTTACCCCATTTTTTAGTAACTACAATTTGGTTATTGCAGAATATTGTTTTAACTTACGCATGAATTTCAATCTTTACTTGAATGCAAAAGAATACCTATTACTTGGTTTTTACTTACTAATCCTAGAATATAGTTGTTTGGGCAATCAGGGAGATTGAATTACTTTTTTTAACCACCTTAAATCTTGAGTATGAACATTACCTTTGATGAGCTTAGAAAACTGAAGCACAGTTTGCCTACGGGAAGCATTAATCGGATTGCAGACCAATTAAACGTCAAGAACCAGACAGTTAGAAACGTTTTTGGGGCCAAGAAAACGGTAGATGGCCAATTAGTAGGTTGGCATTTGGATCCTGGTCCTAATGGGGGGATTTTTAATTTGGAATCCGAAGCGGTGGCAGTTGTTCAGGCAGCCCGTAAAATACTTCAAGAGACGGAAACATCGTATGTTTAAGACTGCTTAGTTTTAAAACTACCAAGATTAAGAAAGCAACCTAAAATTCTAGGTTGCTTTTTTTTGTGAATTTGCCTCAAACGATAGCAATGTCTGAAAAAATAGGCTACCTTTGTTTCCCGTACAAAAAGTGGTAAAGATGACTAAATATGTGTTTGTTACGGGTGGTGTTACTTCTTCATTAGGCAAGGGAATTATTTCTGCTTCTCTAGCAAAAATCCTCCAAGCTAGAGGATTTTCAGTGACCATTCAAAAGTTTGATCCTTATATTAATGTGGACCCTGGGACCCTTAATCCCTATGAGCACGGAGAATGCTTTGTAACAGATGATGGTGCCGAAACGGACCTTGATCTAGGGCATTACGAAAGATACTTAGGGGTGCCTACTTCCATTGCTAATAATGTAACCACAGGAAAAGTATATCAAACAGTCATCAACAAAGAAAGAAGAGGTGAGTATCTAGGTAAGACGGTCCAAGTAATTCCCCACATAACAGATGAAATTAAAAGAAGATTCCGCCTAATAGAGACCAAGGATGAATATGATATTGTTATTACAGAGATAGGCGGAACGATAGGGGACATAGAATCCTTACCCTATATGGAAGCCATTCGGCAATTTAAATGGGACATCGGCAAGACGAATTTCTTACTCATGCATTTGACGCTCATTCCCTACTTAGCTTCCGCAAAAGAATTAAAGACAAAACCTACTCAGCATTCTGTCAAAAATTTGCTTTCATTGGGTATTCAGCCAGATGTATTGGTTTGTAGGACTGAGCGCCCTTTGCCTGACTATGCACGCCAGAAGATTGCGCTTTTTTGTAATGTGGCCGCTACATCAGTTATTGAAGCAATAGATGCGGAAACCATTTATGATGTACCACTTTTAATGCTAGATGAGCAATTGGATCTAGTGACGCTCAAGCATTTGGATTTACCGATACGAAGTGCTCCTAATCTAGTGGCTTGGAATAACTTTTTGCGGAAGCTAAAGAATCCCAAAAGAGAAGTTAATATTGCTTTGGTTGGGAAGTACAATGAGCTCCAAGATGCGTATAAATCCATCTATGAGGCTTTTGTGCACGCTGGAGCTGCAACTGAATGTAAAGTGAATATCAAACCGATTCATTCAGAAAGGCTTGAAGATAATCCTGATTTTGAGAAATTATTCAAAGGG
>JAJRQS010000232.1 GCA_024280135.1 Bacteroidota bacterium
GCGGTGGTGATGCGCATGCTTGATTCTATAAAGTAGCGGATCCCGTAAGTGCATATTTGGGGATTCTAAACTTATCTTTGCGCGCAATACTTTGGCTCCGTCTTCGAATGCATCATTACGCATTTGATGAAAAAGATCTAGATTTTCCTCGATGCTCCGACTGCGATATGGGGTAGGGGTGCCCGCCTGAGTGGGCGTCCCCTTGTGGTGCGCAATTTGGTCGGGCGTAGAGTCGTCCACATAGGCTAACCCCTTCTTGATCAGTTGAATAGCCATCGCATATAAGTCTTCAAAATAGTCAGAAGCATAGTACTCCCTTTCTCCCCAATCATAGCCCAACCACCTTACATCTTTGCGAATGGCATCTACATATTCCTGTTCTTCTTTGGAGGGGTTCGTATCATCAAACCGAAGGTTGGTTACGCCACCATATTTTTCGGCTAGCCCAAAATTCAACGCAATGGATTTGGCGTGTCCAATATGTAAATAGCCATTTGGTTCAGGTGGAAAACGGGTATGGACTCGTCCGCCGTGCTTGTCAGATCGCAAATCTTGAACAACTATTTCTTCAATGAAGTTTTTGGGTTTCGGTAACTTTTCAGCCATCTTGTTATTTTTTTGAGAACGAATGTTCTTCTTTAATTTTTAATATTAATGCTTTGTTCGGCTCTACTTACATTCGTTGAGGCATCTTAATGCCCAATAAATCCATTCCACTTGCTAGTGCGCTGCCGACTGCTTCACTCAATAAGAAACGGAATTCCATAGCACCAGGTTCCGTTGCTTTCAAGATAGAGCATTCATGCCAAAATTTACTATATGCTTTCGCCAAATTATAGACAAAAGCCGCAATGATGGAAGGGTCATATTCTTTTGCAGCATCTTGAATGTATGTTGGATATTTCATTAATAATTTAATGAGTGCTTTTTCTTCTTTGACTAATTCTGTGTAAACCGTCGCCATCTCTGGATCTATGTTATCCATCTTCTTCAAAAGCCCTTGTGTCCGAACATACGCATATTGAATATAGGGCCCTGTTTGACCTTGTAGTTCGATAGATTCTTTCGGGTCAAAAATCATCCGTTTCTTTGGATTGACTTTTAAAATGAAAAATTTCAATGCGCCCAAAGCGATATTTTTTCGAATCTCATCTTGAGTTGCAGCGGGCAAATCAGCAATTTCGTTTCTCTCCAAAGATTCAGCAGTGGCCGTATCAATCATTTCTTGAACTAAATCATCTGCATCCACTACAGTTCCTTCACGAGATTTCATTTTGCCAGTGGTTAAATCAACCATCCCATACGCTAGATGATAAAGATTTTTGGCGTAAGGCTCTTCTAGTTTTTCCAAAATAGCAAACAAAGCATCAAAGTGATAAATCTGCTCATTTCCAACTACATAAACCATACTGTCCATGCCAAATTCTTGATGCCTTTGCCGCGCCAATCCAATGTCTTGCGTGACATACAAAGAAGTGCCATCACTCCGCATCACAATCTTTTCTCCTAATTTTTTGTCTTCTAAATCTACTGCAATCGAACCATCTTCATTTTTATAAAACACCGCTTTGTTTAAACCTATTTGGACGATGTCCTTCCCTAGTAAATATGTGTCAGACTCAAAGTAAGTTTTGTCTATAGTTACGCCTATCGTTTTAAAAGTTGTATCAAATCCCTCTAATACCCAACCATTCATTGTCTTCCAAAGCGACAAGGTTGCTTCGTCATGTGCTTCCCATTTGAGTAACATCTCACGCGCTTCTGCTCCTAACGTTGAATACTTGTTAAAGTAGGTGTCTTTATACTTTTTGAAAAAATCTTCTTTGTTTGCCTTAGTATTTTTCCTTGCGGAAAATTCTAGTTCAGCAGCTTCTGTTTCTTGCCAAGCTTCATATTCTTCTTTGAGTTTTTGTGCAAACAATACATAATAGTCTCCGACAAAGTGATCTCCTTTTATGCCCGTAGATTCAGGGGTGGCTCCGTTTGCGTAATGGGTCCAGGCCAACATGCTTTTGGTAATGGCAATTCCTCTGTCATTGACAATCTGCGTAGTGGTCACATTTTTGCCAGCGGCTTTCAGTATTTTGGAGATAGACCAGCCCAAAAGTATATTTCGTATGTGACCTAGATGAAGCGGCTTATTTGTATTTGGAGAAGCATATTCAATTAGAACCTTTTCCGAAAGGGGCGCATGAGTCCCATAGTTTTCTGTTGCCAGAATACTCGTTAAAGCAGTTGTCCAAACTTTATCTACTACCGTTAAATTTAAAAAACCTTTAACGACATTATAAGAAATGACTTCGTCTAGTTTTTCTGAAAGGAACTGACCGAGTTCTTCTGCGACCTGCGGAGGTGCTTTTTTGGCTGCTTTCGCAAAAGGGAAAGTAACAATAGTAAAATCCCCGTCAAAGTTGGAGGGGGTATCGTTTATTTGTACTTGATTGGGAGATACATCAGCTTCATAAAGCGCCTTGATAGCATCGATTGTTTCCTGTTTAAGTTTTGTTTCGTATTTCATTTCCTTTTACGGACTTAGTAGTTTTTTTAAATAGATTTTACCTGGGATACAACCGTTTCCATCCTTTGTCACACCCTGCCAATAACCTTCCAATAACAGCATATCCTTCTTGACCGTTAACAGTAATTGCCCGCCTTTAATGCACCAAGTAAAATTTTCCATCACAGTTGCTTCATGCAATTTCGTTTCTTGAAAGGTCAACAACTTTCCTTTGAAAATCGTTCCTGTGAAATCAAAATTTGCATAATTCGGATCATCATAAATATTGGCGTAAGAGCGTCCCGTTATGGTATCTCCATCCGTTACTTTGATTATCATTTTAAACGGATATTTCTCATCAATACCCCCAGGGTCTTGTGTCAATTCTCCTACCCAAGTACCACTAAACAAAGAGTCTAGGGATTGGGCTTGAATACTGCCAAAGCTGGCTGCAAAAATAGCAGTAATAATTGAAAGCCTTATCAACATCGTATGTATATTTTAAGCGAAAGATATTTCAAAACGCAGCTATTATAACCATTTTTTAAAACAAGTGTTGTAACGAATAGTAAAAAGAAAATCGAAACAAAAAAAAATGCGCAGAATCGCCATCGGAGACATTCACGGATGTGCCAAAACCTTTAATAAATTAGTGAAGCAAGTAGAACTCTCTACAAATGATGAGTTGATACTTTTGGGAGATTTGATTGATCGGGGACTACATTCCAAAAAAGTGTTTGACAAGGTCCTAAAACTGAGGGAAAAAGGGCACACGGTGATTTTAATACAAGGGAACCATGAAGAGATGTTATTGTCAGCTAAAATTGATTTCTTTACCTCAAATCGTTGGTTAAATGCAGGCGGGCGGGCTTGTTTGGCAAGTTTTGGGGTAGATGATCCTCGAAAGATTGATCCTGTTTATCTTCAGATGATGGCAGAGATGAAAGATTATTATGAAGTTCCGGGATTTATTTTTGTGCATGCGGGGTTAAACTTTCGACTAGAGTTCCCTTTTGAAGCCATTCGGGACATGCGTTGGATTCGGGATTGGAATGATGAAATCAACTATGAATGGTTGGGGGAGAGAGTTATCATTCATGGACATAGCCCAAGAACAAAAGAACAAGTTATGCAAATGCACAAAACATTGGACTTTTATCAAACCCTAAACCTAGATACTGGATGTGTTTATCCTAAACGAGCCGGATTAGGATATTTGACCGCTTATGATACGGCTGCCAATAAGCTATTTTTCGAGAAGAATAGAGAATGACTCTTCAACACAGCCTAAATCTATGCTTCTTCAAATAAAGTCTCTACAAAAGCGCGTTTATTAAAGACTTGAAGTTGTTCAATGCCTTCTCCTACACCAATATATTTGATAGGAATCTTGAATTGATCACTGATCCCGATGGCTACCCCTCCTTTAGCTGTGCCGTCAAGTTTGGTCAAGGCTAATGCCGTTACGTCAGTTGCTTCCGAAAATTTTTCACATTGCTCAAAGGCATTTTGTCCAGTAGTTGCATCAAGAACGAGGAGTACTTCATGCGGTGCACCCTCCATCTTTTTACTGATAGAGTTTTTGATTTTAGATAGCTCTTTCATCAGATTTATCTTGTTGTGCAAACGACCAGCCGTATCGATAATGGCTACATCGCAATGGTGCTCAATGGCGTATTGAGTAGTCTCATACGCTACGGCAGCGGGATCTGTGTACATGCCTTTGTTGAAGAAGTCAGACTGAGAGCGTTTTGCCCAAATGCCGAGTTGATCCACCGCAGCTGCTCTGAAAGTGTCCGCTGCGCCGAGTACTACTTTCAAGCCTTTCTCGGTATATTGGTGGGCTAGTTTTCCAATGGTTGTCGTTTTTCCAACGCCATTCACACCAACGACCAAAATGATATGAGGTCTTTCTCCAGTAGGGATGTTGAAATCCTCCAGTCCTTCGGTATTATTTTCCGTAAGGAGCTTAATTATCTCATTTTTCAGGATGGAGTTGAGTTCCGCAGTATTGATGAAATTATCGATTTTGACTCGTTCTTCAAGTCTTTCGATGATTTTGACGGTAGTATCGACCCCTACGTCGGAAGCGACCAAAATTTCTTCCAAGTCATCTAAAAAACCTTCATCGACCGTAGATTTACCAGCGACTGCTTTGGAGATTTTGGAGAAAATTCCCGTTTTCGTTTTTTCAAGACCCTTATCAAGATCTTCCTTTTTGTTTTTGTTGAAAAATTTATCAAAAAAGCTCATAGTTATTTTTAGTTAGCGTGAACAAGATAACACGAATCTGTCAGAATGGTTATCAAAAGCAAAAAAAAAGCCTTCCCAAGATCGGAAAGGCTTTTTTAGGAACAAAAAGGCTTATTTTTTTGCAAAAAATGCAGCAACCTCATCTTTGTGTAAGATGACCTGTTTGTATGTGTATTTTCCAGTAACTGGATCTTTGATTGATTTAACGACCTTTACGTGATCCTTTCCAGAACCAGCATTAGCGGCACGTTGAGCAACACGGGCGTTTTTCGAAACTTTCTTAGCCATAATTTATTTGATTTCGCGGTGAATAGTATATTTTCTTAGAATCGGGTTGTACTTCTTCAACTCCATTCTTGCTGGGGTGTTTTTCTTATTCTTCTGGGTGATGTACCTAGAAGTACCCGGTTGTCCTGAGGTCTTGTGCTCAGTACATTCCAAGATAACTTGGATTCTATTTCCTTTTGATTTCTTAGCCATTATGAGATTACTTTAGTCAGTTTTACCCCCGTGTTTACGCCTTTCTTTTCTAGCTTGCGCAAATACGCATATACACCGAGTTTGTTGATGTTTTTCATTGCCTTTGTGGACAATTTAATAGATACCCATTGCCCCGTTTCTGGGATGAAGTAACGTTTTGTGTGAATATTGGGTACAAAACGTCTTTTGGTCTTCGCATTCGAGTGCGAAACGTTGTTACCAGCTTTTGGTCTTCTTCCAGTCAATTGACATACTCTAGACATCGCTTATTTAATTTTTTGTTCAAATACAAAATACTTGCAGTATTTTTGTTCCTTTGTGACCCCGGCAGGGTTCGAACCTGCAACCTCCTGATCCGTAGTCAGGTACTCTATCCAGTTGAGCTACGGAGCCATTTTTCGGAGTGCAAAGATAAGTATATTATTCTAATAGTGAAAGTTTTTGTTGAATTATTTTGCCTTTCTTTGTTTTGTGGTGGCCTGTATATCCTTGCGAGGTTAAATATAAGGCTTTTTGACGCAAGTACCACAAAATGACCAAAGTTTCCCATCTTAATTTTTTTTACTACTTTTACCATTCAGAAAAGATTATATGGAAGGGAAAGACCAAATTCGAGCAATACTCAATGAAAATTATCACCAACTAGCAGAGATTCCTTTGCAGGAAGCTATAGTGCAGGAAGGGATGATCAAAAAATTCAAAAGAGGAGAGGTGACTCAAGATATCGGTTCTTATGTGAAGTTTGTTCCTTTAATCAGTAAAGGTACACTTAAGGTACTCAGAGAAGATGATTTAGGAAACGAAATATTTTTGTATTATCTCCATGTAGGTGATTCTTGTTCTATGGCTTTTTCTTGTTGTATGATGCATAAGAAAAGTGAAGTCAAAACAGTAGTCGTCAGTGATGTAGAGATGATAGCCATTCCGATTAGATTTGTCGATGAATGGATGATGAAATACCATTCTTGGAAAAACTTTATCATGAAATCGTACGATAATAGGATGATGGAACTAATTAAAACAGTCGATGAAATTGCCTTTTTGAAGATGGACGAAAGATTATTGAATTATCTAGCAAGAAAGTCTAAAGCGATTGATAACAAAACTATCCTCTCTACTCACCAAGAAATTGCAACGGACTTGAATGCCTCCCGGGAAGCAATCTCTAGGCTTTTAAAGAAATTGGAGAAACAGGAAGTATTAAAAATAGGTCGAAACAAAGTCACACTTTTGAAAGAAATAAATGGACTTATTAGCTAAAAGGCAATTATTGAGAGAACACTTTCCTGTGTTTCAACAATTTGAATTAGTGGAAGCTATTGCTGAAAAGAGTACGTACATGAAAGTGCCGGCAGGTACCCAGATTTTAGATGTTGGGGATTATATAAAGGTCATTCCGTTAGTACTTTCCGGCTCAGTCAAAGTATTCAGGAAGGATGAAGATGCTAGAGAAGCTTTTCTGTATTACATCACTTCGGGTCAGTCTTGTGCCTTGACATTGGCGGCTTCTCTAAAACCAGGCAAAAGTAAAATCAAAGCAATTGTATTAGAAGAAACCGAAATCATGGCTTTGCCTGTCGATGCAATTTATGATGTCAATAAAAAATTCCCTTCGTGGTACAGCTTCGTTTTTGAAACTTTTGGCAACCGATTTGACGAGTTAATCACGGCTTTTGAAGGAGTGGTGTTTTTGCATCTGGATAGTCGATTAGAAAAATATTTGGAACTGAGATCTAAAACAATCGGCTCACGTATCCTGAAAATATCGCACAGTGAGATCGCAAAAGACTTGGCAACTTCGAGAGAAGTGATTTCGCGTTTGTTGAAGCAGTTGGAAAAGAAAAATATCCTTTTGTTGTCTAGGGGACAGATTACCTTAGTTTAATGTGGGTTTTTTAGCTTAGTTTTGAGCATCGAATTGTTTACACTAAAATCCTCAATAATGAAAAAGTATCTTTACCTTTTGCCACTCGTCTTTTTAAGTGCATTTGCTGCGGCACAAGAAGTCCCTGAAACACAAAAAAGTTTAATCATCAAACGGACCGCAACTTGGTGTCCGCCTTGTGGTGGTTGGGGTTGGGATTTGTTTGAAAATCTCATTGAAGATAATGAAGAAAATGCGATCCTTTGGGCGATGCATTATAGTGGTGATTTATTAAACCCTACGGCACAAGGTATTAATTCAATTCTGTCAGGTTCTAGCCAACCTAAATTTTATTTGAATACCGTTGAAGTGATGGGTTCTTCTGCTTCTGCAAATAGTATGCGCACCTCTTTTAAAGATGATGTCCTCGAGAATGCAACCAACGCACCCATCGCAAATGCCATCGCTACAAATCTTAGTATTTATGATAATACTTTATCCCTTACGGTAAAATCCAAATTTTTTGCGCAAGCGAATGGGGAATACTTTCTGAATGTATATGTGGTAGAAAATGGGGTCTTAAATAGCCAAGCGGGAAGACCTAATGCTATTCATGAAAAAGTATTGCGTGGAGATATGGTAGGAGATGCTTTTGGAGATGTTTTGACTTCAGGAATGGTCGCTATGAATACGGAGTTTTCTACAGATCTAAGTATTCCGATTGCAACTTCTTGGAACGTAGATAATTTAGAATTGTCGGTTGTGATTTGGAAGAAAAATGGGAATAAATATGATTTTGTAAATGGGACAAAGATGGAACATTTGGTTCTAGCAACAAACCGCCCAACTTTGTCAAACACAAAAATGACTATTGCCCCTAATGTAATTTCTGATTTTGCGACCTTGACGATTTCAACAGAAGAAGTATTACAATCAGCAATAAGTATTTATGATATTAATGGGCGAATGGTTAAGTCTTTTTTGAAGAATAAAGAAATCAATCCCACTAGTATTTATACGCAAGTGCTTGATTTATCTGATTTGACAAAAGGTATTTATTTCGTCCGTTTGCTGACGGATAAAGGGCAGCTTTCGCAAAAGATTATTATGGATTATTAGCTTCCTTCGGTCGCGTTTATTTGCTCCTTCGTCGCGTTTAAGTGCTCCTTCGGTCGCGTTTATGTGCTCCTTCGTCGCGTTTATGTGCTTCCTTCGGTCGCGTTTATGTGCTCCTTCGTCGCGTTTATTAGCTTCCTTCGGTCGCGTTTATTTGCTCCTTCGGTCGCGTTTATTTGCTCCTTCGTCGCGTTTAAGTGCTTCCTTCGGTCGCGTTTACTAAACAGCATAAACGCAC
>JAJRQS010000233.1 GCA_024280135.1 Bacteroidota bacterium
ACGGTAAATGTGGAGCAAACTATTGGGATGCCACAAATTATTATTAATTATGATTATCGGAAGATGGCCCAATATGGTTTACATGTCAAGGACGTTAATCAAGTAATCCGAACGGCCTTTGCAGGCGAAAAGGCAGGGGTTATTTTTGAAGGAGAGAAGCGTTTTGATTTGGTCTTGCGTTTGGATGAGACGAGTCGAAGTGGTATTCAGGATGTAGAAAATCTTTTTGTTACGCTTAACAACGGTGTCCAAATCCCACTCAATAGTGTGGCAGAAATAAAATTAAAAGATGCCCCCATGCAGGTCTCTAGAGAAAATACCAATCGTCGAATTGTTATTGGGGTGAATGTGGGGGATACAGATGTCGAAACCTTGGTCGGGCAGATTAGCAAACAATTGGACAAACAAGTAGATTTGCCAACAGGCTATTACTTTACTTATGGTGGGCAATTTGAAAATTTGAAAGCGGCAAATGCAAGATTGTCTGTGGCATTGCCTTTGGCGTTATCCTTGATATTTATCTTGTTGTATTTTACTTTTGGCTCCTTTGCGCAAGCCTTATTAATTTTTACGGCAATTCCGTTATCTGCTATAGGTGGCATTTGGGCGTTAGAAATGCGGGGCATGCCTTTTAGTATTTCGGCAGGCATCGGCTTTATCGCCTTGTTTGGTGTGGCGGTGTTAAACGGTATCGTTTTGATTGGTTACTTAAATCAATTGAAGGCAGAAGGAATTCATGATATTAAAAAACGAATAATAATGGGAACAACGGTTCGATTACGACCTGTTTTGATGACTGCCGCAGTGGCATCTTTTGGGTTTTTGCCGATGGCGATCTCCACATCAGGCGGGGCAGAAGTGCAACGGCCTTTGGCGACCGTCGTTATTGGCGGATTAATTACGGCGACGATTTTGACCTTAGTGATTTTGCCTTTGTTTTATTATTGGGTAGAAAAGTGGCAGACTCGGAAATTGGCATCCCGTAATTTAATGTTGCTTTTGTTGGTTGGGTTTTCTCTGTTGGCGTCTGTATCCGATGTGCAGGCACAGGCGCGAGTGGTGAGTTTGGAAGAAGCCATTGCTTTGGCACAATCGGAACACCCCAGTATCAAAGCGGCACAATTGCGTGTGGAGAAAGATAAAGCCTTGCAAGGGATGAAGTATAATTTGGGACGTACTTCCTTTTCCTATCAAGGAGATGGAATGTTTAAAGCTAATCCCGAACAGGTACATGAATTGGGTATCACCCAAGCCATACCCAACAAAAGTGGACTAAAAGCTATTAACCAATTTCAAGATAAAGTCGTTCTGCAAAGTGTTGTTAATCAGCATATTACAGAAAACGAATTGCGCTATCAAGTTCGACAAGCTTACTTTGAATTACTGTATAAAAAGGAATTACACACCTTGTATGATGAGTTGAAGGAGATGTACAAGACCTATTATGAGTTGGCAAAAAATCGATTAGATGCTGGCGCAGCCAATGGACTAGAGCCGTTATCAATAGAGACGAAATTGCGAGAAACGGAGTTATTGTCTGAGCAACTGGCGATGGAAATCGAACAACAGGAACAGGCTTTTCAAGTTTTATTACAACAGCCTGAACGGGTGACTGTGGAAGGGCATTTGTCCGTTTTGATTTTTAGCGAAAGCGAAAACGATGCGTTAGTTGTACAAAGCCAACAAGCCAAAATTGACTTGGAACAAGCAAAGATTGACTTATTGAAGTCTAAAGTAAAACCCAATTATATCATTGGTTACTCCGCACAAAACTTTTATGATGCAGGCTGGATGAGTGGTGTAAAAGCGGGGGTATCCATTCCATTATTCAAAGGAAAAACCAAACAAAAAGTAAATGCTCAAAAGTTGAATGTAGCTTTTGCGAAAGCAGAACTCACTCAAAAAGAATTGGCTTATTCGCAAGAACTATCAAAAGTAAAAAGTCAGATTCTGCGATATAAGAAGGGTGTTTCTTTTTACGGCAGTCAGTTGAAATCTTTAAATCCTGAGATGTTAAGGATTGCCCGATTAAATTATCAGGCAGGAGCCATCTCTTATCTTGAATTAATTAACAGCTTACAATGGATGGCTAATAGTAAGCAAAAATATTTGGAACAATTGATTGCACAAAATAGAGCCGTCATCTTGTACCAATATCTCACCAATCAATAAAAAACTAAGACAATGAAAAATATAAAATATTTCCTATTTCTTGGAGTACTATCACTCTTCTTGTTAGTGGCATGCAAAGATGATCATCTAGACGATGGACATTCTGAAGCGCAGCATGAACTCGATGGACAAGACCAAGAGGATGCTCATGATGACCATGATGAAGACGAAGGCATTCATTTGACTGTCGAGCAAGTCAAAACCATCGGGTTGGAATTTGGCGAAATGTCAAAAATCAAAGTCAATGACTTTATAAAAGCCACAGGTACACTCGGACTGCCCCCCAATGCCTATGCATCTGTCACCGCTAAGACTTCAGGGATTGTGGTCGGAAGTAAAAAATATATTGAAGGAAACGCTATCAAAAAAGGCGCTGTTATTGCCTATATTGAAAATCCTGATTTAATTAAGCAGCAACAGAAGTATCTGGAAATCAAGGCATTATTACAAAAAAACCGTTTGGAACTCGCCCGTCAAAAACAGTTAGTAGATGCCAATGCCGGAGTTAATCGAAGCCTGGAGAAGGCACAAGCAGAAATGAATATTTTGGAAGCCCAACAGATGGGTTTGCGCAAGCAATTGAAATATTTGGGTATTCGAGTAGATGAGTTGACGATAAGTAATATTAAGCAACGGGTTCCAGTGTATTCTCCGATGAGTGGCTATATTACCAGTATTAGTTTGCACAATGGTCTTTTTGCGGAAGCGAATAAACCGCTCATGGAAATTATTTCTGATGACCATTTGCACTTGGAGTTAGATGTTTTTGAGAAAGATATAGCGAAAGTGAAAATCGGCCAACGAATTAGTTATATGATTCCAGCTTTAGGAGATAAATTGTATGACGGAGAAGTAAGTATCATCGGTCGAGAATTTAATATGAATTCAAAGACAGTGCGCGTGCATGGACATTTGGATGGTAAGCGTCCCACCTTTTTTAAGGACTTATTTTTGAATGCCCAAATTTGGTTGAATGATGATTCGGAATCGGCTTTGCCAGAGTCAGCCGTTATCAGGGATGGTGAGTCTTTATGTATATATGTGAGCACTCCAGAAGCAAAAAATGGTGAGTACGAATTTGAGAAGATTAGGGTCGTTGTGGGAGCGACTGGTAATGGTTTTACTTCCGTAAAAATATTGGATGAGATACCACCTGGCAAAAAGATTGTGACCAAAGGAGCGTATTATGTGTATGCACAGAGTCAGGCAGGGGAGTTGGAGCATGAACATTAAATATTGTTTACTCAAAAAAAGCCCAAAGATTTTTCTTTGGGCTTTTTTGAAGGAGAAGTGGCTACGCTCTTGAATAATTTAATTGTTCTATCCAATTTTATCTCCACCTTTCGGCAAATGCTACACTACAAGGATACCCTAAACCTTTTTCTTAAAAAGTCCTTGAAATATTTTTATAAAAAGCAAGGCTATCGCTCCAACCACAGTCCCAATAATAAGCTCGCTTAAAAGGCTTGGTAGCGAATGGAACAGCTCATGTAGATAGTGCACATTGTGCAAGAAGATACCACCTGCTACCAATAGCATAGCTAATGTACCAATGACCGTTAGCACTTTGATTACTTTCGGCAAGGCCGCAACTAAACCATGACCCAATACACTTTTCCCATCTTTACTATTACGAATTAATTTGTAGCCAAAGTCATCCATTCTGACGATTAATGCCACAAGGCCATACACCCCTACAGTCGCCAAGAAAGCAATAATAGAAACAACTATGATTTGTACTGTAAGTGACTGCTCTTCATTCATCACAGTACTTAAGGTAAGAATGATGATCTCAATGGATAAAATAAAATCTACAAAAATAGCTGATTTTACTTTTTTCTTTTCGTAAAGCAGAATATCAGCTTCGCTCATTTCCACTACCTTTTTTTTATTCACTTTATGTGCAGCATGCGGAAAAAAGAATTCATAAATTTTTTCTGCTCCTTCATACGCTAAATAAATCCCTCCCAACATTAGGATAGGCACAATGATACCCGGCAGAAAAGCCGTTAGTAAAAAGGCCAAAGGAAGAATGATTAATTTATTGATAAAAGAGCCCTTGGTGATCGCCCAAAGAACGGGTAGCTCTCTTGAAGAAGAAAACCCAGAAGCTTTTTCAGCATTCACAGCCAAATCATCACTCAAAAGTCCAGCAGTCTTTTTAGAGGCAATCTTACTCATTGCCGCAACATCGTCCAATAATACCGCAATGTCATCAAATAGTGCAAAAAATCCAGAAGCCATTTATATCATTTTTGTTATGAACCGTAAAGTTAAGTAAAATCCTACTGTATATGTAAACGCACGAAGTGCAAATAAACACATGAAGTGCAAATAAACGCACAAAGTGCAAATAAACGCACGAAGTGCAAATAAACGCACAAAGTGCACATAAACGCGCAAAGTGCAAATAAACGCACAAAGTGCACATAAACGCACAAAGTGCAAATAAACGCGCAAAGCGCAAATAAACGCACAAAGTGCAAATAAACGCGCAAAGCGCAAATAAACGCACAAAGTGCACATAAACGCGCAAAGCGCAAATAAACGCGACCAAAGGGAGCCTATACCCCCCTCAAAGACCCACTTCCTCCGCCAACCAACGCAACATTTCCAAAGCTTTCTTTAAACTAAACACACCTTCCAATCCCAAAATCAAATAAACTTTCGACTTCTTCAAATGTAAAGAATATGGCAAATCTGGTCTAGATACGACACCCAACATCCGACCAAAAACGTCCGTCTCGAAATACGGGGATTGCGCATCTCTAACAAAATAACATCGAAGCTTATTATTTTTCAGGACAACTTTCTCCATCCCCATCGGCCTTGCCAACCATTTAATTCTCAACCCATTAAACAATTCATGTACCTGCTTAGGCAAACGTCCAAATCTATCTTTCAACTCTTTCTCAAAAGCAAAAATTTCGTCTTCATTTTTTAACTCATTAAAACGGCTGTACAAATGTAACCGTTCCTGCGTGCTCACAATATACTCCGTTGGAATCAATAATTCGTGATCGATTTCCAACTGAACTTCCCGTACATAATTACTGCCATCTTTTGGCTTTCCAGGAGTATCAAATAAGTCCTTAAACTCTGTCTCTTTTAATTCCTCAATCGCCTCATCTAATATCTTCTGATAAGTATCATATCCAATGTCAGAAATAAAACCTGACTGCTCGCCTCCGAGTATATTTCCCGCTCCCCGAATATCCATATCTCGCATTGCTATATTCATCCCACTGCCCAGGTCGCTATACTCTTCGATAGTCTTTAATCTCTTTTTAGCATCTGGCGTCAACACAGACATCGGTGGCGCTATTAAATAACAATAGGCTTTGGTGTTGGAACGACCGATTCGGCCCCTCAATTGATGCAAATCACTCAACCCAAAATTATTCGCATTATTAATAATCATCGTATTGGCATTTGGAATATCCAAACCCGTTTCGATGATATTAGTAGAAACCAAGACATCAATTTCGCCTCTAACAAAGCTCATCAATTCGCTTTCCAACTTTTTACTCTCCATCTGCCCATGTGCCATTGACACTTTCACTTCTGGGCACATCTTCCGCACCATAGTCATCACTTCTGGCAAAGTCTTTACACGATTGTGGACAAAGAAAACCTGCCCTCCCCTATTCACCTCATACAAAATAGCATCTTGGATTAAGTCATGGTTAAACGTGCGTACTTCTGTATGGATAGGCTGTCTGTTGGGTGGAGGGGTTTGTATCACAGACAAATCTCTAGCCGCCATCAAAGAGAATTGTAAAGTCCTTGGAATCGGTGTAGCCGTCATCGTCAAGGTATCAACATTCACTTTAATATTTTTTAATTTTTCTTTGGCAGCCACCCCAAATTTTTGTTCCTCATCTATCACCAACAACCCCAAATCTTTAAACTTTATTTTCTTAGACAATATCGCATGTGTCCCAATAATTAAATCTAGCTTACCTGTTTCTAAAGCTTCAAAAACCAAACGTTTTTCTTTGGCTGTCCGAAAACGATTGATATAATCTACCGACACC
>JAJRQS010000234.1 GCA_024280135.1 Bacteroidota bacterium
GAGATGGCTTCACCCGTTACCGGTACAGTTGCTAAATTAGTTGTATTACCCGCAGGATCCGTAATAAAAAAACCAAAAACATCATTAAACGCAGTATTGACCCATTCACAATACTCGTCCGAACCGAAAACAAAATCAAAACTAATGACTGATTCTGTTGGATAAAAATCAAATTCGATTATAGCAACATCTCTAATTGATTGAGAGGTCAAACCTCCAAGATCCGGATCTCCATTAACATTACTCGCATTTGCTGTTATTGCTCCACTATTATTAGGCCCCTCTGCATTAGCGATTGTACCTGTTGTTAGGATTAGGCCCGTTTCAAAACCTATTGCGCTTGTACCATTAGCAAATGTCCCAATTTGATTATTATTTCCTACCACCATTACATTCTCCAAATCAAAACAGTCCCCACCAATAAAATTTTCTTGAATTGCGGTCAACAAATCCCCGCCAAAAGGCGAAGTTGTAATACCCTGCTCAGGATTATCTCCTTTTTTCTTTTTACTATTGATAGAAGTACATGAAAACGATAAATAAGCAACGATGTGCTTATTGCAGTCATTCCTAAAAAATACGGTTTCACAAGCCTCATCTGCCACAAACATAAAAGACTGACCATAAGCGTCTGGGTTTGCACCAATACTAAATCCACAAGGATCGTCTGCTGACAAATAGCCACCAACAAGGGCATAAGTTTCCCCAGGCGTCAAGCCGCAAAGCTCAACTTCCGTGTATTCTTTTTTCAATTCTACAACTTGTCTAGGCGTATTGACATCGTAGGAAAGATGGAGTGTTCCGGTGCCCTTTGTATTTTGCGCAAGTAAAGCGCTTCCTATAAATAATAGGAAAAACAGTAGTGTTTGTTTCATCGTGTAAGCCGATTTTTGTTTTATTGTGCGCTCATAAAATGAGCAATCCTTTGATTACAATGAAGAGGCACCTACCACTAAATGTGTTGCCTCTGTATAATAATCAAATATAAATAAAGGGAATAATTACGTTATGAGAACAAAAATAGCACTTTCTAAGCTACGATCCGAATTTTCCTGCCTAAAAAAATAACAATTTGTCTTAAACCTGTTTATTTTATGGGGTATGAAATTTTTTACGCAAGTGAAAAACACTCTATTTGTAGTATAAGCTAAAACGAAAACACAATTAGTTCAGGATTTAATCTGAAATAAATTCCAGTTACCTTTTCTAAGCATCCATTTTACGAAAGTTTGAAATTCAGATAGTTTTTATATCTTTGCACTCAAAGGGGGATTAGCTCAGTTGGCTAGAGCGCTTGCATGGCATGCAAGAGGTCACCGGTTCGAATCCGGTATTCTCCACTTAAGCATCTATAAAGAATTGATAATCAATTAGTTAGTAACTTTTATATAGTTTTTTGGCGAAAAGTTATTGCGCGAAACTATAGAAAAAAGCTATTCTAACTTAATCCGACGCCGACTTAAATAATCGATTCCATCTAATGCCATCTCCGACTGACATCCAAATAAATAATGGCTTGCCGACCACATGATCCTCTGGTACAAACCCCCAAAACCTAGCATCCTCTGACATGTGGCGATTATCACCCATCATCCAATAATAATCCATTTTGAATGTATAAGTAGTTGTTTTTTCTCCATTGAGGTAGTATCCATCTGCTTTTTTGACCAAGGTGTTATCTTCATACACTCGAATGCAACGTTGATACATAGACATGGTGTAATCATTTAGGGTAACCGTCATACCTTTCTTCGGAACGGTCAAGGGTCCATAATTATCAATGGTCCAATTGCGCATGATGTTTGGATTATGCGGAAAAAGAGAGGGATTAGGTTGATTTTCAATGATTTGCACCAAAATGTCCGGGCTAAGGCTCTTTATTTTTTTTACTTGCTCTTCGTTTAAAGAATAATAATTCGCTGTGCGTGGTATTTTTTTGACACCCATTGCTTTGAGTGCTTTCTCATTAATAGGTGCTCCAGCTGAAACAACTTTATAATTGAATTGCATTTTTTCCGGATTTTCAACGGCTTTTCCATCAATATAAAGCTGGCGGTCTTTAATTTGGAGCGTATCCCCAGGTCCAGCCACACACCGCTTTATGTAATGGTCCCTTTTGTCAATAGGCCTTACGGTCAAAGGCATTCTTGCAGGTGGTTTTGTATTTGTTCTCCGGTAATGATAAATACTAAATGTCCGCCCAGGAATGACATAAACGCTATCCCCTTCCGGGTAATTAAAGACAACTGGTTTATTTCTTTCTACTTTTTCCAATCCAGCCATTCTATGGTAGTCTAGACCTGGCTTGGTTACGTATGACTCTCTATTAATAAACGGGATTCTATTATGTAACAGAGGTATTTGGAGAACAGTCATTGGAGGTCGGATACCATAGTGCGCTTTACTGACAAAAAGGTAATCTCCAACCAATAAAGAACCTTCCATAGAAGGTGTCGGAATCACATAGGCCTCAATTAGAAACATTCGAATAAAAGCAGCCGCAAAGACTGCAAATATGATAGATTCTGCCCATTCTCTTGCTCCATTCTTTTCGTATGGGCTGGTTCTAAGCAATTTTTGGTAGGTTGCCTTATCCCCAGATTTTTGAGCGGCTAGCATTGTATCTTTATACTCTTTTTCAATCTTATATCCTGGCCCTAGGTACTTGTCCTTTTCATTTTTGCCTATTGAATTAAAAATGATAGGAGTTGCAATTACAGCTTGAAAGCTATCCCAAAAAGTATAACGCCCAAACGACCGAACCATGTCCACTGCCATGCCTGCATAGATGAAGATATTAACAATAGGGACTAGTAGCCACAATGCGTACAGAGGTGAACGTCCAATGACTTTTGCCCAAGTTACAAAGTTTAGTCCAGGGATCCATGCTTTTGATTTATCCACGCCAGCTTTCTCAAATAACTTTGCGAGGGTAAAACTAGTCAACAGATAGAATATGATGAGTGCAATGAGTATAGTCACAGTTTATATTTTTTACAAAGTAACGCACTTTTGGGCAATTAGCACTTATTTATACATTGATTTTACTACTAAGTTTCGGAAAAAATCGACCAACTTCTAACAAATCAAGCGAAATGCCCCTACTACTAACTCCACTTTGCAGGGTGCGCTCCCCAAAAACTCTCCGTCAGCTTCTATTAATATCTCCATATCAAGGGGGTTAATAGCGATATCTGTTGTTTGAAAACAAGTTAACTTAGAATGTTTAGCGACCTTCCCATTATAAAAGTAATGAGTAGAAAATAGTACTCGAATGGGATGCATCGTTCTAGCCAAAGTTACGGCAAAAGTTTTTCCAAAAGGATCTGCATGAGGAACAAAACACATACCTCCACCTGAATATTTAGCAATTCCAATATTAGCGGTATAATAAGCATTCGACTCTTCTCCTTCATTCCATTTGATGATCGCTTTTGGAGGTTTGTATTTGAATAAGTATTTTAGAATAAGTCCAAGATATTGCAAGGAAGAGGCAATTGGTTTTTTTCTTGAGGTCGTTGCTTTTACTATATATCCATCATAAAACATACCCGCTACATTTACAAAGTATCGGCTTTTGTGTAGTTGTTTATCTTGATAATACAATAGTCCTGCATTATGTTCTTTGGATTTAAAATCCTGCAACATTTGCAACCAATCATTCCCCCATTTTGGTATTTTATGGGTCCTGACAAAGTCATTACCTGTGCCAATTGGCAAGATAAAAACAATCGGTGGAATAGTTGCATTACCTAAAAGTAGTCCATTGACCATTTCATGAAAGGTACCATCTCCTCCAACGGAAATATAAGCCTTGTAATTTTTAATTACAACTTGTTCAGCAATTCTAATTCCATCTCCTTTGCAAGTTGTTTTTTCAAAGTCATATCGAATATTTTTTTCCTCCAATGTTTGCCTGATGATAGGCCAGAGTTTTTTTGCCTTTCCATTTCCTGAAGTAGGATTGACTAAAAAGAAAAACTTATCTCTCATCACACAACGTATTAATCATTTGTTCGGCACTGATATCTACCATACACCTAAAATGCTTTTGAGGGCATTCATCATATCCGATTTTAGAGCAAGGACGACACTTTAAGGGTTTTATTTCGAGTATTTTGTTATTAGGATTTTCTGGGTAAGGAGTCATTCCAAAAGCGGGTATTGTATTCCCCCATACTGACACGATAGGTATTCCAAGAGCCGCAGCGATGTGCATCATTCCCGTATCAGGTGTCAATACTTTTTGTGCAAACGACACAATAGAAGCCGATTCAAACAGCGATGTGCTTCCGCAAAAATTAACAACATTTTTTCTATTAACCTTTCTAACAACAATGTTTCCGTCTTCTTTTTCGCTTGGCCCACCCAATAGCGCAACGGGTCCGTTCCATTGTTGTGCTACTGCGATTACCTTATTAATGGGTATTCGTTTTGTCTGAAGTGCGCCCCCCACTACGATAGTAAGCAGATTTGAATTACTTGCGTCAAAACTAGGGAAATGTTTTTTTAAATCTGACTCAACCCATGCTTTATTACCTGGAATAAAAAAATCTAAACCTTGGTTGTCATTCTTAATATTAAATGGTTTTAAAGTTTCCAAATATCGATCTACAATATGGATATTGGGTAGTTGATTGATTTTAAACTTTGTCATCAACCATTTTTCTTTATTCAATTTATTAAAACTTACTGATGGCTTTTTGAGTGCAAGCTTAATTAAAAAAGAACGTAAATTACGGTGTAAATCTATGACCAAATCATACTTTTCTCTTTTTAATAAAGGAGTTGTTTCCGATAATTTCTTGCGAAAAGAGAATACTTTATCAACATAAGGATTAGCTTCTAAAATACTAGCAAAAGATGATTTCGTGACAAAATGAACTTCTGCACTCCATTGCTTTTTGGCTACCCTGATTACTGGAGAAGTCAAGACAATATCTCCTATCGAACTAAATCGAATAATAAGGACTTTTTTGGGTTTTTGAAATTTGGTTTGTTTCATTGAGGACAAACATACAATTTTTTTCTAAAATAGAATTATTAGCGAATCAATGTGATGTCACCGGTAAAGATTTCTATATCTCCATTCAAAAAGAGGACTTCCGCCACGTAAACAAATACGGCCGGATCCAAGTTTTTGCCTCGATACCGCCCATCCCAGCCTTCACTCGTATCGTTTGGGAGTAAGTTTTTACCTTCATAAACCAAATTTCCCCACCTGTCAAATACTCTCATGACGTTGATTCTTTCAACTCCTTTGTCTGTGAATATTCGGAAAAGATCATTATTGCCATCGTTATTGGGTGAAAAGACATTCGGAACAAAGACATTACGCGTTAAGTCAACCGAAACCAAGACAGAGTCCATCATCCTGCAACCAAATAAATCTTTGGCAATAACAAAGTACTCAGTCGTATGAAATGGTGTAACTTCTACACTTAAACAAGAGTCACAATCTAAGTAAATCGCAGGCGTCCACCGCAAAGAATCAGCCATTGAATTGGTTGAAATATGGAGTTCATCTGAATACCCAAGCTTAACGGTTATTTCGTCCTCGACAATATCCAAAAATTCAGTTGTTGGAAAATAATCCAATGCCGTTGAATTTGTAGAATCACAACCATCGATTGTCAAATTAAATTTTGTATAAACACCTGGATTAGTGGTGAATGCTCCTGTAAACAATTCAAATGGTGTTCCTTTACATAATACAACCTGAACGGTATCTGAAAAAGGATAACTTAAAACAAATTGCGATTGCACGATGCTGTCACAACCATGGATTGACGAAAAATAAGAAGAAAAAATAGTGTCTTTTGTAACAAATTCACCGCCCCAAAAAAGGGTATCCCCTTCGCAAATAATTTGACTTTCCTGTTTTTTAAATGCTTTATACTCTTCCACTAAAAAACTATCTACGTGCACGCAAGTATTACGAAAAGATCTTACCCAGTAATCCCCAGATTTATTCACTACTCGAGAGGCCTCATTCAGTCCATCGTTCCATTCATAATAATCAACTACATCTTCATTTGCCGCAAGGATAACCGTTTCCTCTGGGCAAAAACCAAGAGGCTCAAAAGTCGACCCGCCAAAAGGAATTTCAGAAACAATAAAAGAATCTAAATAAACACAATTTGCCAAAGTTGTCTCCACATAATACAACCCTGCACTTGATGCTCCATAAGAATAAGCTGTTGTTCCATCCTGCCATAGGTAACTTGCACCGGGTATGGCAAAGGTCGGAATCAAACCAATAGATAAATCTTTACAAACTTCTATATTCGTTTTGTGGCTATCATCATCAGACAAAACAGCCACATTAATAATAGCTGTATCAACCGTATTGCAAGTTCCTGATCCATAAGCAAGTAGTACTATTTCATAATTTCCTGGCTCTGTAAAAATATAACTTGGGTGGGTCGCTGTGGAGGTAGATCCGTTATCATCAAAATCCCAAAGATAGCTACTTGCCCCTTTACTTAGATTCTCAAATTTCACTTCAAAAGGTGCACAACCAGAAAAAGAAGGACTAGGAATTGCATTTGCAGCGATGATGGGTTGTTCAAGGTCTAATTTGATGACTCCCAAGTTGCAATTCTGAGCATTATTGGTATTAGAATAAGCTCCTGGCGTTGTTGGAAAGTCGTTTAATCCCGTACAACCTGCACAAACTGCTTGGTAAATTACCCCCGTTTTATCAAAGCGACTTGTTCCTCCATCTACGTGGTCGTTTGAGGTAGCCCCCCCAAAAAAAGTTGCATATGCAATATCCGTAGCATCTTTTTCAAAAACAATAAAATAAAAATCCTGCCCATCGGTCGTACTTTGCAATGCATCATCAGACAATGGCATTCCAGCCATGCTAGAGCCCCATCCTGAAAAGTATATTCTTTGACATTGGTCAATCATAAAAGCAGAGGGAGAGAGTTCTTTTTCTCCTTTTCCATTACCAAAAACTGTTGAGAACATAGAAAGATTCAATTGATTACTTAATTTATGGATAAACTGACCGCTGCTTGGGTTTGAATAAACGCCATCGGTAATGGGATAATTTCCACCATCTGACTGACCCGCTACAAATACACTACCTTCGTTATCGAAATCCATAAAATAAGCTCTATCGGCTTCAGCCGTGCCAATAAATGTGGACGATAAAAGCTGCGTCCCATTAGGGTTTATTTTGGCTACAAAGCCATCGGAATCTCCGCCCAAATAATTTTGGTGTAAGCCATCAAAGGTCGTAGGGAAGTCTGCGCTTTGCGTAAAACCCGTGACAAAAAGATTTTGATTATCATCAATTCTTAAGGAAAAAATAGCATCATCTTTTGCTCCACCCAAATACCCGCCCCATAGCATTGAACTTAAATCAAAAGACATCTTAACAACACAACCATCTTTTCCTCCATGGTAACTAGGCGAAAAACTACCCGATGAAACTGGAAAATCTGGTGAAGTTGTCACAGAACCAAAATAAATATTATTTTCATTATCTAAAAAAACTTCTCCTCTAGAATCATCCCCATAGTTCATTTCGTCGGTCGTTATAATATTGAGTCCATCATTACCGCTACCTCCTATATAGGTCGATCCCACTAACTTAGATCCATCTTTATTAAAAATAGTTAAGATGATATCTGAGCCATTTGAAAATGTAATTTGGCTAGATGTCTTAGCTGATTTTCCTCCATTATATGAATCGTCAAAAGTATTAGCTGTTGTCGGGTAATTTTCTGAACTCGTCGTTCCAAATACGATTAACTGTTCAGCTGCATTCACAATTAAACTATGTGGAATATCTGCCTTGTCCCCACCTAAGTAAGTCGTATAAATTAACTTATCACCTTTCGGTGAAAATTTGGAGATGGCAATATCTGTTTTCCCTCCACCAAAAACTTGTTGAAATGCACCTGTCGAAATCGGATATCCCGTATCAAAAGAAGCACCCGCTCCATACAAAAAACCATAGGCATCAAAAGTAGCTGTAAAGCCCCAATTATCAGATGTCGCTCCCGAATAAGATGCAAAAACTAGTGTAGGATCTATAATCAATTCGTATTGTTCTTGATACCCTTGCGGAAAATCAAAACTTAACACATTGCCCTTTAAGACATATTGACAAGCTACTTGTACTTTTTGTCCATTCACAATTTGATAAGCGTATGGCTCTTGTTCTACTATTTCATTTATAGAAGTAATGACATGTAGTTTATTCTTTTCAATAAAAATATCTTCAACTCCTTCGTAGTCTAATTTAATTTGATTGACATCTGCCTTTGGTTGAACGATAAAGTCATATTTAACGAACCCACTCTTTCCATAATTTCTAAAATCTATTCCATCAAAAATATTAGTATAAGTAATTTCTTTAAAAAGTCCTACATCTGAAACCCACCTAGCCTCATCATCTCCTAAGAAATAATTATGATAAGCTGTTTGTTTATACGTTGCTTTGTACTTTCTTTTTTTTGATGGTTTAACAAAATTCACATGATAGGCATGACAGTCGATTGGTTCATCAGAAAGTGTATGTTCATGCCCATGCCCTTCGACAAATGCAGGATCCAAGAAAAAGAAAGTCAATCTCGTATCTTCCAAAAAAAGAGTACCCACTCCTAGATTAGCTTTAAAAAAAATCTCTTTTTCCCACTGACCTTTATTTTCTACAAAAGTTAAATTGGATCGAATGGGTGGTTCAACTGTGCATGAGTCTGACACATTCCAACGAGTCGGAAACACGTCACCAAAAACATCCAAAGGCACTAAAAAACCAAAACAAATAAAAGCTAAATAAAAGTATAATTTTTTCATAATCGCACGCTTTACAAATTAGCAATTTAGAGAATACGTGTCCAAGTTACAAAAATAAAACCCAACAACCAAAATACTTAACGTTTTCGTAACACAAAACAAACCAGATATAGTCTTTTGCTAATAAATTTAACAAATTCTTTTTGTAGCTACTCACCAACTGCAATGTTTAGGGCTTTTTACGAAAAAAAGAAAATCTGCGTAAATCCGTGCCTGCCTGAATCGGCAGAAGCAAGTGCACCTTTAATTCGTGAATTCGTGGCAAAAAAAGTATAGTGGTTTTATTTACTTTTTATTCAATTGCATCCACGATCCTAGAGACCAATTCATCAGCTGGGAAATCAGGGTATGATAAAAGACCCAATCGCACAATTACGAGATCTTGGCTAGGGAGTATGTAAACATATTGGCCCTGAAACCCCGCACAATAGAACATATCTTTTGGGCTTTTGGGATATTTACCTCCAGCATTTAACCAAAAGTGTGCTCCATATCCTCCCTTTGAGTCTTTGGCAGCATCTGAGGTGTAGGTTACCCATCCATCGGGAAAGATACGTTCCTTATTCCAGATTCCATTATTCAAATAAAGCAGCCCAAATTTTGCCCAATCTCTTGGCGTTGCCCAAGAATAAGAAGAACCAATATAATGCCCAGTCAAATCTGTTTCCATGACCATGGAGGTCATTCCTATTTTATTAAACAATTCGACATAGGGAAAATCCAGATATTCTTGCATTGACCCAAACTGCTTACTCAAAAGCCCAGATAACAGATTGGATGTTCCGGATGAATATTCCCAATAAGTTCCTACCGGAAATTCAAGATCTTTTTTTAATTGTACTTTGGATACATCATCTGTAATAAAAAGCATTTTGGTGGCATCTGAAATAGAAGCATAATCTTCTTCCCACTCTAGGCCACTATTCATTTGGAGCAAATTATTATACGTGATTTTTGCTCGATCGTCCTTTTTCCATTCTGGGATATTGACTGGATTTTTAATATTAACAATACCTTTTCTCGATTGAATACCATACAGTGCATTTAAAATACTTTTAGTCATCGACCAACCTAGCTGCGGAGTGTCTTTATCAAAACCTTCTGCATATTTCTCAGCAACAACCTGTCCCTTATAGACGACGACTACGGCCCTAGTTTTTTTAAATGCTTCTCCATTTTTGTCAAAAGCATCCCCTACAGCTTCGTTAATCCTATCCATTGCTACATTTGGGAAAGAGGGTGCATTTTCCTTTTTGCCGTAAGGCCAGGGCAAACTATCGACAAGCTCTGCTCTAGGAGGAATATTTTCAATAGGAGTAGGTTTTTCTCCATCCAAACCTAATAGCACACAGCCATACCCCTTTCGGTAAAGAGCTGTTCTTTTGCGTAAGCCAAAAATTGAAGAGGTAACCGTTTGTGCTTCATCATCAATATTATTAGACGCATAAGACATAATATCTATGTCATTATCACTTGCTTCAATCGAAGCCAATGAGCGCCCTGAGTTAAAATGGCAAGAACAAACGCTATGCGCTGCATAGCCCGTAATGATAGCCGTTCTAGGATAAAAGTAGAAAGTAAAAATAGCCAAAAGGGCTACAATCAAGATGATAAAACTATATTTCAAAATTTTCATTTGGCGCCATTTGGATCTGTAAAAAATCAAATATAGTGAATCTTTTGCATTTAATGCTGATTCATACACGCTCGGGAGTCAAGAGAATTTCCACTGTACTCATTGTTTAGTTAAGAGGCTGACCCGACCAAAAAGTAAAACATATATCCGTACTATCATTGACTAAAAATTCTTACCTTCGATCTTGATACTTTTACATCAAATAAAGTATATCCAAAAAACAAAGAATGAAACAGACCTATATCGCAGATGCCATCCGCACCCCTATTGGCAAATTTCGGGGTAGCTTGTCCACTATTCGGACCGATGATTTAGCTGCCATGCCTATTCAGGAATTGCTTTCGCGAAATGCACAATTAGATCCTGCTGCTATTGAAGATGTCTATTTAGGCTGTGCCAATCAAGCCGGTGAAGACAATAGAAATATTGCTCGAATGGCACTACTTTTAGCAGGTTTACCGTATACTGTACCGGGTGAAACAATCAATCGTCTATGCTCTTCGGGTATGTCCGCTGCCATTCACGCCAGTAGGGCCATCAAGGCAGATGACGGAGAAGTTTTCGTTGTCGGAGGCGTAGAGAACATGACACGAGGTCCTTGGGTTATGTCCAAATCTGCTAGACCTTTCGGAAATGATGCCAAAATCTATGATTCTAGTTTTGGTTGGCGGTTCATCAACCCCATGATGGAAGATATGTATGGAACAGAAGCCATGGGCAAGACAGCGGAGAACCTTGCGGAAAAATTTGGGATATCAAGAGTTGATCAAGATTGGTTTGCCTGGCAAAGTCAAATGAAAGCGACAGCGGCAAGAGACAGCGGTCGCCTTGCGGAAGAAATCATGCCTATTTCTATTCCGGTACGCCGTAAAGAACCCATTTTTTTTGAGCACGATGAATTTATTCGCTCCAATACTACGCAAGAAATTTTGGCAAAATTACGCCCTGCTTTTAGAAAATATGGCTCTGTAACAGCTGGTAATGCTTCTGGTTTGAACGATGGAGCCATTGCGATGCTTATCGCTTCGGAGCAAGGACTTAAAGACCACCAACTAAAACCTATGGCGCGAATCGTTTCATCCGCTGTCGTTGGTGTAGAACCTCGTATTATGGGAATAGGGCCTGTCTATGCCTCACGAAAAGCGTTAAAAAAAGCAGGTCTAACACTGCAAGAGATGGACATTATTGAAATTAATGAAGCCTTTGCGGTCCAGGTGCTTTCTGTTCTCCAAGAATTGGGTATACAAAAAGAGGATCCAAGGGTCAACCCGAATGGAGGGGGCATTGCATTGGGTCATCCGTTAGGCATGTCTGGTACGCGCATCTTACAAACAGCTGCTATTGAATTACAAAAGACTCAAAAACAATATGCCTTAGTTACACTCTGTGTCGGTGTAGGTCAAGGATATGCGGTTGTCATTGAACGGGCTTAGCTACTTAAAATCACTGATAGTAAAAGAAAACTTATTTTAACTTGGATGCCAGCTAAAAAAATCTTACCTTTGCAATCCCTTAGACAGTAAGGGGTTTATATCGCGGGGTGGAGCAGTTGGTAGCTCGTCGGGCTCATAACCCGAAGGTCGTTGGTTCAAGTCCAGCCCCCGCTACTATCAAAAGCCTTGACAATCAAATGATTGTTGAGGCTTTTTTTTGTGCAAACAATTATCGTTTTGTCAAGATGACCCGAAGGTTCACAAAGGAGATAAAGACGACTATACCTAGCCAAATGTACTTCCAGATATCTGCAGGAAAAATGCGCAAAGTAGTAGCATACTTATTCAAATCCGAGCTAGGTCCTACATTGAAATCTTGTATAATATACAATACTGCAGCCAATCCAAAAAACATTAAAACTTCTTTTTCCCACTTTGTATAATGGGTAATCACATAGATACCCGCAGCAAACAAAATCAAAATAACGGAACTGGTGAGCGACTCAGACCAAAGAAAAGCCACTATCGCCATCAACAAGCCTAAAATGGTTAACGTAAAAGGGGCTGCTTTTTGCTTTCTTGCGCCTATATAAAAAAGTAAATTACCCAACAATGCACTACCGATATATCCTCCCATCAAGATGATGCCTGCATTTCCTCCTCTAGACCTAGTAAACCCACTGCCATTGGGATTGATTTGTATTACTTCTACTTGACCACCTGTTACCAATGCGCCCAGTGTATGTCCAAACTCGTGCAGAAAAGTTACAAATAAAGTTACGGGATATAATATCTTTCGGCCTGTAGTTCCTCCATAATAAAACAAGGCAAAATATACGGCTAGTATTACTAATACTTTAATCAACAAGGTTTGAGTTTCTTTCATTTGGGTCGTTTACATCTTTTATAGTAAACGATTCTACCCCAAAGATTGTTTTCAAGCTATAATTTATAAGATTAAGTAAAATTCCTTATTTAGATTTGTTTTAAATAAACAATTTGCTTACCTTTGGGTTAGAACACTGAACAGTTAACAAAGAAGAGTAAAAAAGTCTTTTTCCGAAAGGGAAATCGCTCACTTCAACAAAAATCGCAATTAATATGGCATATTCAGATAAATTAATCGACCATTTTGAGAACCCTAAAAACGTCGGTACGCTTGATAAAACGGAGAAAAATGTAGGTACTGGCCTCGTCGGTGCTCCTGAATGTGGGGATGTCATGCGGCTACAAATTCAAGTTAATGAAGAAACAGGGATCATCGAAGATGCAAAATTTAAGACTTTTGGGTGTGGTTCAGCTATCGCATCTTCTTCTTTAGCTACTGAATGGCTAAAAGGTAAATCAATCGACGAAGCAATGTCCATTGACAATATGGATATCGTAGAAGAATTAGCCTTGCCTCCTGTAAAAATTCATTGCTCTGTGTTAGCGGAAGATGCTATCAAGGGTGCAATTGAAGATTACAAATCCAAAAACAAGTAAGTACAAAGCAATGATTTATATTTCGGACATCGCAAAAACAAAGCTCGCAGA
>JAJRQS010000235.1 GCA_024280135.1 Bacteroidota bacterium
GGGTTGCTCAACAAATCAAAAACGCCACTGTCTAATAGTTTATTAGTCAAGACTCCACCACTCCCATGTCCCAGTGTTATCACATCAAAGTCCAATTTAGGCATTGGACAAGAAAGATTCATTTTTACAAATTTTTTATCTGCCATTTATTTTTTTTTATAGGAAATAGATTCCCATTTTCTTTTTCTATAAATAGATCTCCGGCTACTATACAAATTTTCTATACCCGCAGCATTCGCTATTTTATGCACAAAGTAATGCCTTTTTTGCTTAAAGCCCATATCATCCTCATAAAAATTTAATTTCATTTTGGCTAATTCTTCTTCACGATAATCTGCCAAAGGCTTATTCATATTATCTTTACGTCGTTTTGATTTTTTTGCTATTAATAGTTTATCAAAATAACTTAAACTTAAAATTCTATTTGCTTGTTCTTTGACAAAAGAAATAAATTCGGTATTCGTTTCTCCTTTAAAATCATCAATCAATCCAATATCCTTAGCCGTCGTAACACCCCAAGGCAAACACTCTTCTGTAAATTTTAAAGCCTTCTCCATACCTATTCTCTTAGGCAAGAGATAGGTCCAATACTCCGAACCATATAAGCCCATATTCTTGGTATGTGGATTGAGTACTATTCCATTTCTTGCAAGCACTTTATCCCCTGCTAAAGCTAAAGCTACTCCACCTGCTCCTGCGTTCCCTTGCAAAGCACTGATAACAAAGTGATCCGTAGATTCAATGATTTCTAATATTAAATCATCCATCGCATTGATGTTTGCCCAAGATTCATCTTCAGGATGAGTACTTCCTTCGATTACATTTAAATCTATTCCATTTGACCACACGTCAGAACCACCCATTAAAACTATTAGCTTGACGCGTTTTTTAGCTTCTGCAAAAGCATCTTTTAATTTCAAACATTGCTCTGTACCCATCGCACCGTTATAAAAATCAAAATGCAAAAAGCCCACCTCTCCTTCTTGTCCAAATCGTATCTCTTGCCATGTACTAGAAGTACTTACATCAAAAGGCTTATTAATAATTTCGGTAAACCCTCTTAATTTATTCTGAAGTGCTAGTGTTGCTGGAAGTTTAATTGCCCCATTCACGTCTTCCTTTAATTGTCTAATCCAAATAGACTCATTACGGGTAGCAACACAAATGGCTTTAGATTTTATGGCTATTATTTCACCTGGAGTCCCTTTTAGCTCAGAATCGATACAAGCTCCAAAGCAATAATAATCCGTCTCACGCAATTCGATTCTCACGCCCGGGCTGCTATCAGCCGCATTTATCTTTTTTAAAATGGCCTCTGCTGATTCATTCCAATCAAACTGAAAATCTACTTGTGTTGTTTTATTATTCCATCTTCCCCGAAAAAGAGGATTATTGTAGTCTAATTTTTTCGGAGAAAAGTTTCCTTCTTTAAAATTTGTAATGGCTTGAAGGATTCCTTTTGCTGCTGCTTGAGTAACTTCATTTCTGTACAGAGCCCCTTTTGAAACAGGTCTCATCTGAAATTCATTATAAGCCCAGACATCACCAGCATCCATTTTATCCGCAGCTTGTAAAATAGTGACACCCCAAGTCTGCTCTCCTTTGAGAATTGCCCAGTCTAAAGAAGAAGCTCCCCTATCTCCCAGAACACCCGGATGCACAATCAAACAAACTTTATTTTTCCATATCGTTGAGGGAATTTTTACCGTAAGGAATGGCGCAACAATAATATCAGGATCGAAAGTTAACACTGCCTCTATTTGTTCTTCTTCATTATTTGGAATTAATACTTTTACTTCATAATCCAATCTATCTAACTCAATCCATAATCTTTGAGCCATTCCATTAAATGCAGAAGAAATGAAAAGTATTTTCATGAAGATTTTTGCGAAAGCAAATAAATGCTCAGATATAAAACTAAGTTTCGATCAATCCTGAATAATGAAAATAAGCTGCGCAAGCTCCTTCACTACTCACCATGGGTGCTCCTAAAGGATTTGTAGGTTTACATTTTTTTCCAAACTCCGGACATTCGAATGGTTTTTTTATTCCTTTCATTATTTCTCCAGCAATACAATCTTGGTTTTCCTCTGCTTCTTCAATCTGTACATCATACTTTAAAGCCGCATCAAATTCCTTATATTTTTCTTTCACTTTATACCCACTCATCGGGATAACTTCCATACCTCTCCAGAGTCTATCTGTTACTTCAAAGACTTCGAAAATAACTTTTTGAGCTTCCTCATTCCCTTCTTCTCTTACAATTCTAGAATACTGATTTTCTACCTCAGCCTTTCCTTCTTCAAGTTGCTTAACAACCATCAATATCCCTTGCAACACATCTAATGGTTCAAACCCCGTTACAACGATGGGCACATTATACTTTTCTACCAGCGGGTAATATTCAAAATTACCCATAATAGTGCAGACATGTCCAGCTGCCAAGAAACCATGAATGTTACTGTCAGGATCTTCCATGACATTTTCTATTGCTGGAGGAACCAACACATGAGACGCTAAAATAGAATAATTTTTTAATTTTTTTCTATATGCGTGTAGAACAGAAAGGGCATTTGCCGGAGCCGTGGTTTCAAAACCTACTGCAAAAAAGACAACCTCCTTGTCAGGATTTTGCTCAGCAATAGTGACTGCTTCTAGAGGAGAGTATAAGATTCTAATATCCCCACCTTCAGCTTTCGCCTCAAGCAAGCTTTTTTCTGAACCTGGCACCCGTAACATATCACCAAATGAACACAATATCACACTCTTCTCTAGTGCAAGATAAATAGCTTTATCAATCAGATGCAGTGGAGTCACACAGACTGGGCATCCAGGCCCATGAATCATTTCAACCTCTTTGGGAAGCATATCAATAATACCATTCTTTACTAAAGTGTGTGTCTGTCCACCACAAACCTCCATAATTGACCACTTCTGAGTAACCGTTTTTTCAATCTCTTTAAGGTACTCTTTAGCTAATACTGGATCTCTATATTCTGATAAAAACTTCATCCTTATTTTTTTTCTGGTGGAACATCCTTTGGCAAATAATCTTCTGTATCTACTAAATCCCCTAGTTCTCCGATTTCTTTGATATATTTAAAAGTCTTTTTGGCTTCTTCTTCATCCACTTTACTGATTGCCACACCGACGTGTACTAATACATAGTCACCTATATCCGCATCCGGTAACATTTCGAGGCTAGCTTCTTTGACTATCCCTCCAAAAAGGACCTTTGCCATACGAACTCTGCCATCATACTGAAGCTCAATACTTTCTATTTTCCCTGGTATCGCTAAACACATTTTTTTATTTTTTCTTAATTCTTAATTCAAGGCTAGTTATCCTTCTTGTTTCTTTTTGACTTTCGCCAAAAGCCAATCACACCATTCATCAATCCCTTCACCACTTAAAGCAGAAATTTGAATAACTTCTAACTGATGGTTTACATCAAGTGCATCTTGAGTAACAGCTTCAACTGAAAACGGTAGATAAGGTAATAAATCACATTTAGAAACGAGCATCATATCACTAGTTAAAAACATCCTTGGATATTTTTTTGGTTTATCGTCTCCTTCCGTAGTTGCCATCAAGGTAACTCTATAATCTTCACCCAAATCAAAGGAAGCCGGGCAAACTAAATTGCCGACATTTTCCACAAACAATAAGTCGATATTTGCTAAATCATACTCAGGTAAAACTTGGTGAATCATTTGAGCCTCCAAGTGACAAATACCACCTGTCACAATTTGTAATGCTTGAATACCTGTTTCTCGGATTCTAATGGCGTCCCTTTCTGTTTCCAGATCTCCTACCATAACAGCCATCGTAAGTTTATCTTTCAACTTTTCAGCCGTCTTTTGCATAAGGGTTGTTTTACCACTACCAGCAGAAGAAGTAATATTAATTAAAAGCGTTTTGTTTTTCAACATTTCACCTCTAATAATTTCCGCTACATAATCATTTGCTTTGAGCAAATTCAAGTTCGTATTTTCACACTGAACAGTTCCTCTAGCAGCTTTTGTTGATTTCTCAATACTCATCTTTACTATTTTTCGGAGACATTGCACTTCCGTGCTACGCTCATTAATAAAAGTCTTTTTAGTCTGCAAATTCTACTTTATGTATCAACATTTCCTCTCCTTGAATTAAATTTTTTGAGGGCTGTTTACATACTTCACAATAAAATTTATAGTCAACAACATCCGTAACATGATCACATTTTTCACAATGTATTTTAACGGAAGTAGATTCGATATGCAATTTCACTTTATGAAATCTCGTACCGCAATAGTTCTTTGCGGTATAAGCATTGTGCAACAATCTAGGTTCTATATTCGAAAGAGTACCCACTTTCAAATATATTGCAGATAATTTATCTAATTTTTCATTATCAAACTCCACCTCTAAGGTTCTCATTATGCTACTCACAATTGAC
>JAJRQS010000236.1 GCA_024280135.1 Bacteroidota bacterium
ACGCGACCGAAGGAAGCAAATAAACGCGACCGAAGGAAGCAAATAAACGCGACCAAAGGAAGCAAATAAACGCGACCGAAGGAAGCAAATAAACGCGACCGAAGGGAGCACATAAACGCGACCGAAGGAAGCAAATAAACGCGACCGAAGGGAGCACATAAACGCGACCAAAGGAAGCACATAAACGCGACCGAAGGAAGCAAATAAACGCGACCAAAGGAAGCAAATAAACGCGACCAAAGGAAGCATATAAACGCGACCGAAGGAAGCATATAAACGCGACCGAAGGAAGCATATAAACGCGACCGAAGGAAGCATATAAACGCGACCGAAGGAAGCATATAAACTTTCGTATATTTGCGCTATCTTAACTTATGCTAGCTCAAATAAATAAACAGACCACACAAATGAAACACAACACAAAACTTATAACCCTACTATTGCTTCTACTTGGGATGAATAGTTATGCTCAGGAAGAAGAAAAGCCGAAGAAACCGACCCTGGAAATAGGAGGTGCTTTACGTTTTAACTATGAGCTTTCTGATTGGAAAGAAGATCAAATCAAAAGAGGAGGCGATTTTGGCTTTGATGTTTTTCGCATCAATGTCAAAGCTGCTCATAAAAGGCTAAAACTAAATGCAGATTATCGTTTTTATGCAAGTGGCTTTGGTGGTGGAATGCTTAAACAAGGTTGGGTGGCTTATGAATTTGATAATAAAAAAGATGAACTTCAAGTTGGTTTAACGCAAGTTCCCTTTGGGATTACCCAGTATAATTCTCATAGTTAGTTTTTTAGTTTAAATTATTACATTGGATTAGAGGATGATCATGATATGGGTATCAAATATCTACATAGAAGTGACAAATGGGATATTGATTTAGCCTTTTTTAAAAATGCAGAAGAGCTAAGGTTTGGGAATAAATCAGATCTTTCAGATAGTCGCTATTCTTATGATATAAGTTCCATTGATTTAGGTAATGGGAAGATTCTAAGAAACAAGGAAACCAATCAACTCAATGGAAAGGTTCTTTATAAATTTGGTACGGAAAAGATGAAACATAAATTGGGCTTTTCTGCAGAATATGGTGGTTTGTATAATCTAGATACAGAAAATATGGGGTCTCATTCTGCAGTTGCTGCGCATTATCAGTTAGACGCAGGGCGTGTCGCACTAAAATTACAAGCTACTAACTATAACAATAATGCCTCTAACCCCACAGGGCAACCAACAGATGTCATTGCAATGACAGCTTATGGCGCACCATATTTGGTTGCCTCAAAAGGTATTGTTTATACCATTGGAGTTGCTTATACCCTACCTGTAAAATGGGGGGTAATCTCTAGTTTACAATTTTATAATGACTTTGGTTTACTGGACAAATCGGGTGCTTATCTGTCTAACACACTAATGAATGTAGCAGGTGTTTTGGTAACAGCTGGGCAAATTTATACTTATATAGATGTTGCATCAGGACAGAATCAACCTTGGCTAGGGGAAACGTGGACGGACGCCCTTGGAAATGGACATCTTCCTACAGTTTGGGAAACACGCTTTAATATTAACCTAGGTTATTACTTTTAAAAGATGAAAAAAATACTCTATATAGTTGCCTTACTATTATTTTTTGTTTTGGCATATATGGTTTATGACTTTGTTCAGTTTTCAAGTGAAAGAAACAAAGCCGTTCAAACCAAAGGATTAGAAACAACATTAAATTTGCGCAAGCAGGTAAATGATATTCTCACGAAAATTGCCAAAGAGGGCGATCGACTAGCTTTGTTATTTGGCAGCAATGATTACACGCCTTCTGAAATTGAAAAAATAATCAAAGAAAGTGCACTCTCTATTCAAGAGATTCAAGGAGTTACCGCCTGCTATGAACCGAATGCCTTTTCACCCTCAAAACGATTATACTGCCCCTACTATGATAAGGGTTCAAGGTCTTACATTCAAGTAGAAGATTCGTATGACTATACGGTAATAGGTAAAGGAACTGCTTGGTACACGGGGGTTAGGGACAATGGAGCGAAATGGGTGGAGCCTTATTTTGCGAAAGCTGCACAAGATTGGTATGTGGATTATGGCATCCCTTTTCATTACAATAGTGGCCCAAATAAAGGCAAAATAAGAGGTACGATTACGATGAGTTTCGTTTGTAGTGGCTTTAATGAGTTGGTACATAATATGAGTTTGGGCAAGACGGGTTTTGGGGTTATTACGTCCACTGGCGGTACATTCTTGGCACATCCTACAGATGAATATATCGGAACGACCCATATTGATACAATTATCCAACGAGAAAAAGATACCAATCTGGCTGCTGCTTTTGAACATATTTCAAAGGGAGAAACGGGTACAACTACGTTTTCTGATATAAAGACATCCGAAAAAGTCCTTTTCTTTTTTGATAAAATCCCGATCTCTGATTGGGGAGTTGGTTTATTATTTTACAAAAAAGATTTGTTGGGTGATGCCTCTGAACTGAACCACCGCTATATCAAAATATCTTTAATCCTGTCTGCTTTCTTTTTAATACTATTGGCTATTTATTTTAATAAAGACTTTTTGGACAAGCGTGAAATATGGATTTTAAGCTTGCTAGCAAGTACCTTATTAGTGATTAATATTGTGCTCATTGCCTATCTACAACACAATACCATCAAGCCTCATCCCAAGAATGAAAGTCCGCCAATCACTTCCATGGCTACCTTAAATAGTTTTATCAAGGAGCAGCATAATCGAGCTGAAGAATTAAAAATACCAAAGAGCAGAGCAGTCCCTACGGGCATCTATGTTCAAAGAATGGAATTTGAAGATAGCTATAACCTCAATGTAGGCGGCACTATATGGCAGAAGTACCCCTCAGACCTTGCGGAAAAAGTAAAAATAGGGTTTACGTTACCGCAAATATCACCCTTTGCAGAGGCCTCTTATATAGAAGAATCTTACCGAAAGGAAATTGCACCCAAGGAAGGCGAAATGGGTTATTTACTCGTTGGGTGGGATTTTCGGGTTACCTTACGATTGGATTTTCAATACTCAAATTTCCCATTGGACAAAAGGCATATCAGTATTGAGATACTACCTCTTGACAATAATGATCATTTGAGTTTCACACCGGATTTAATGAGTTATAATTATACAAACCCTTCTAAAAAAAGTGGTTTAAATAAGAAAATTAAAATTTCTGGCAGTGAAGTTTTAGAAAGTTATTTCAATTATTCGATAGAGAGTTACGATGCTAATTTTGGATATAACTCCAAGGAAATGTTTGAAAAAGTTCCAGTATTACATTACAATGTACAATTACGAAGAATGCTTCTGAATGCTTTTGTGACGTATTTAATTCCAATTGCAGTCGTTTTGTTGATGCTATTCTTTTTGATAAACACGACCACAAAATCTGAGGAATCTCAAGGTATTATAGAAAGTATGGCAGCCTTTGCTTTTGTATTGGTCTTCTCTCACATTGATATGCGAAAGGAGATTGTGACTGCGGATCTCATCTATATTGAGTTCTTTTATTTCGCGACTTATTTATTGATTGTTTGGACAACCTTCAATCTCCTGACATATTCCAAGGCTAAAGGATCGATATTTGACTATTACGACAATCTGATTTCTAAGGCTTTATTTTTTCCAATTTTCTATACACTTATATTGATCGTGACTTTGGTTAAGTTTTATTAAGGATGTAATAAACCATTGGAAAGCGAATACAAAATAGACCTGAGAATCATCCTCAGGTCTATTTTTCTTAATTCTACTTTTTCAAAAATGAATTTTCGTAAATGCCCGAGTTCGTACGAATCACCACTTTATAAAACCCAGTTTTTAGATTTTTTAATTCTATTTCAGTTGAAAATGGCCTATTATATACGAGCCTTCCATCTGC
>JAJRQS010000237.1 GCA_024280135.1 Bacteroidota bacterium
CCTTCACGGATGAACTTAGGACAAATATTTGAAACGGTTTTAGGTTGGGCAGGTCAAGACTTAGGTGTTAAATTTGGAACACCCATTTTTGATGGTGCTTTACCAAGTGAAATCGAAGAGTATCTGAATAAAGCTGATTTACCACATTTGGGTCAAACTTATCTGTATGATGGTGAAACTGGAGATAGATTCCACCAGTATGCAACGGTAGGAGTCATCTACATGTTGAAATTGTCGCACATGGTTGACGATAAGATGCATGCAAGATCCATTGGACCTTATTCTTTGATAACACAACAACCACTTGGAGGTAAAGCTCAATTTGGTGGACAGCGTTTTGGAGAAATGGAAGTATGGGCTCTTGAGGCGTATGGTGCGGCTAGTATTTTACAAGAACTATTGACTTATAAGTCAGATGATGTTCAAGGGCGTGCGAAAGCATATGAGGCGATTGTGAAAGGTCATAATTTACCCAAGCCAAATATTCCTGAATCATTTAATGTATTAGTACATGAGATTCGAGGATTGGCCTTGGATATTACTTTTGATTAGAGCACTTTCGTGAAACTCTTTTTTTGACAAATTAAAATGGCTAGCATGGCTTTTAGAAATAGAAATACTCAAGAACAAAATAATGACTTTACTTCCATCACCATTAGTCTAGCGTCCCCAGATTCCATTTTGGATCGCTCGCATGGTGAGGTGTTAAAGCCTGAAACAATCAACTATCGTTCATACAAACCAGAACGTGACGGTTTGTTTTGCGAAAGAATATTTGGTCCTGTAAAGGATTATGAATGCTATTGTGGTAAATACAAGCGTATTCGGTACCGGGGAATAGTGTGTGATAGATGTGGGGTAGAAGTAACGGAAAAGAAAGTACGTCGTGAACGCCAAGGACATATTCAATTAGTCGTACCAGTTGTGCATACATGGTTCTTTAGATCGTTACCGAATAAATTAGGATACATACTAGGTATTCCTTCCAAAAAACTCCAAATGATCATCTACTATGAAAGATATGTAGTGATTCAGCCAGGAGCAATGGAAGAGGAATTGTCTGTCAATGATTTAATGACGGAGGAAGAGTACTTTGAATTCTTAGATAGATTACCAAAGGAGAACCAAATGCTTCCGGATGAAGATCCACTTAAGTTTATTGCCAAAATGGGTGCTGAAGCTGTTCGGGACTTATTGGAGCGCATTAATTTCCAAGATTTATCAGCGGAGCTTAGAGAAACTGCAGCTACGGTAAAATCTCAACAAAAGAAGTCTGAAGCCCTTAAAAGGTTGAAGGTGGTTGAAGCGGTTAAAGATTCTTCTCATAGAGTAGAGAATAAACCAGAATGGGCGGTTGTCCATTACTTGCCTGTTATTCCACCAGAGCTAAGACCTTTAGTTCCTTTAGATGGTGGTCGTTTTGCGAGCTCAGATTTGAATGATTTATATCGTCGGGTCATCATTAGAAATAACCGTTTGAAGCGATTATTAGAAATAAAAGCACCTGAAGTTATATTGAGAAATGAAAAAAGAATGCTTCAAGAAGCAGTCGATTCTCTTTTCGATAACTCTAGAAAATCTAATGCTGTAAAAGTTGACGGAGGTCGTTCTCTGAAATCTTTAAGTGGCGTTTTGAAAGGAAAACAAGGACGTTTCCGTCAAAACTTATTGGGTAAACGGGTAGATTACTCTGGTCGTTCGGTAATCGTTGTTGGACCTAGTTTAAAATTACATGAATGTGGTATTCCTAAAGGAATGGCATCTGAATTATTCAAGCCTTTTATCATTAAGAAATTATTAGATAGAGGAATTGTTAAGACTGTTAAGTCAGCGAAGAAACATGTGGATCAAAAGAACCCAGTTATTTGGGAGATCTTAGAAAATATTCTGAAAGGGCATCCCGTGATGCTTAACCGGGCGCCAACGCTGCATAGATTATCCATTCAAGCTTTTCAACCCGTATTAATAGAAGGTAAAGCGATAAGATTACATCCATTAGTTTGTGGCGCTTTTAACGCCGATTTTGATGGTGACCAAATGGCTGTCCACGTACCATTAAGTAATGCAGCTATTTTGGAGGCGCAAGTTTTGATGCTTTCTGCTCATAATATGTTGAACCCACAAAATGGAACACCAATCACACTGCCTTCACAGGATATGGTATTGGGACTGTACTATTTGACGAAAGTACTAAAATCTAAAGGGGATAGAGTTGTACGAGGAGAGGGTAGGACTTTCTACTCACCAGAAGAGGTAGAAATTGCATACGCAGAAGGGAAAGTGGACTTGCATGCGGAAATCACAGTCCGAGATATGATTGAAGAGGATGGTGAATTGAAGTTAGCTAGAATTAAAACAACTGTGGGTCGTGTATTATTTAACGAAGCAAGACCAGCAACGATTCCTTTCATCAATGAATTGCTGACGAAAAAGAACTTGAAAAATATCATCCATAACATCATGCTTCGTACGGATGTACCAACAACAGCAAAGTTCTTGGATGATATTAAGGAAATGGGATTCAGTTGGTCATTTAAAGGAGGGCTATCCTTTAACTTGGGTGATTTGATTAATCCGTCTAACAAGACAGAGGTATTAGAGGAAGCTCAAAAAGAAGTTGATGGCATTCAAGCAAACTATAACATGGGTATTATCACCGACAATGAACGGTATAATAAGGTTATTGACAAGTGGAATGATGCAGATAGAAAGATTACCGAGAAATTGATGAACGAAATTGAAGAACATAAGGATGGTTTTAACTCAGTGTATATGATGTTGCACTCTGGTGCACGTGGATCGCAAGCACAGATTAAACAGCTTTGTGGTTTGAGAGGATTGATGGCTAAACCTAGAAAATCTGGTGATACTGGTGGGGCTGTAATCGAAAACCCAATTTTATCAAACTTTGTACAAGGATTAAGTGTATTAGAGTATTTTATCTCGACACACGGTGCGCGTAAAGGTTTGGCGGATACAGCTTTGAAGACTGCAGATGCAGGTTATCTGACTAGAAGACTGGTTGATGTAAGTCAAGACGTTGTTATTCGTGAAGTTGATTGTGATACGTTAAGAGGTATTAAGACAAAAGCGATTACGGATGGCGAAATGGTTATTCAATCTCTTGCGGATAGAATAGAAGGTAGATACTCTTTATATGATATTTTTTCACCAGAAACAGATAACCTTTTAGTTGAAGCTGCTGAATACATTACAACTGAAATGGCTAAGACTATTGAGGCTCTAGGAATTGAAGAAGTTGATATTAGATCTGTTTTGACTTGTGATACAAAGCGTGGTGTTTGTGCCAAGTGTTATGGTAAAAACTTAGCAACAGGACGTATTGCTGAAGAGGGTGATGCAGTCGGTATTATTGCGGCACAGTCTATTGGAGAGCCAGGTACACAGTTGACACTTCGGACTTTCCACGTAGGGGGTGTTGCCTCTATTGGAAAAACAGAATCGAGTTTGTCTGCTACTTTCTCTGGGCGTTTAGAATATGATTCTAGTTTGCGTTGGGCTGACAAGAAGATAGATGGTAAAATGACAAAAATTGTCATTACTCGTACAGGAGAATACAAGATTGTGGATGAAAAAACGGGAGCAACACTTATGTCCAGTTACATTCCTTATGGAGCCACATTAGATAAGAATGACGGAGATATTTTGACGAAAGGCGATATCATCTGTAATTGGGATCCTTTTAATAATCTAATTATCTCTCAGGATACGGGTATCATTCAGTTTGATGGTATCGTGAGTGGTATCACCTATAGAACAGAACGTTCAGATCAAACTGGTACCTCTGAAATGGTAATTGTTGAAACGAAGGATAAGAAAATTAACCCTGCTATTCATTTAGTAGATAAAAATGGTGAAGTATTACGTACGTATCCTTTACCTATGGGGTCTTATGTACAAGTGAAAGATGGGCAAAAAATTGAAGCTGGGGACAACTTAGCAAAGATGCCTCGAAAGCTTGGAAAGATTCAGGATATCACGGGTGGTCTGCCAAGGGTAACAGAACTTTTTGAAGCTAGAAACCCTGCTAAGCCTGCTGTAATGTCTGAAATCGATGGTATTGTTAAAGTAACCAATACGATTAAGCGTGGTAATAGAGAATATTGGGTAGAGTCTAAGGATCAAAAGAAAGTACACAAATATTTGATTCCTTTATCTAGACACGTATTAGTTCAAGACGGAGACTTGGTAAGAGCGGGTATGGCAATGACAGAAGGGGCACTAGCACCTAAGGATATCCTCGATGTTCAAGGCTCGTTTGCTGTACAAACCTATTTAATAAATGGGGTGCAAGAAGTTTATCGTTCTCAGGGTATTACTATTAATGATAAGCACATTGAAGTGATTGTTAGGCAGATGATGCGTCAAGTTGAAATTACAGATGCTGGAGATACGACTTTCTTGGAAAGAGAAACTTCTGTTAATTATCTGGTACAAGAAGAGAATGATAGAATCTTTGATAAGAAGTATGTGACTGATGCAGGTGGTTCTACAAATTACCGAGCAGGACAATTACTTTCCTTACGGGAATTGCGTGAAGAAAATTCAAACTTGAAGCGTAATGATATGAAAGCTATGGCGTTTAGAGATGCACAACCTGCAACAGCTAAACCAGTACTTTTAGGTATTACTAAAGCTTCTCTTTCTACCGAAAGTTGGATTTCTGCGGCTTCGTTCCAAGAAACAACTAAAGTATTGAGTATGGCTGCTATTGGTGGTAAGTCTGACCCTCTTATGGGATTAAAGGAAAACGTTATTGTGGGTAAGAAAATACCTGCAGGAACGGGGCTTCCTAAGTTCAGAAAGTTAATGGTCATGGAAAGTGTAGAAGAATACAAAGAAGTAGTGACTGAAGAGGAAGTCGCTACTGAAGAGTAATTTCTTCTAAAATGATATTAAAAAAGCGTAATGGTTATCCATTGCGCTTTTTTTTTAGGTATACCATACCTAAATGCAGCAGTACGCACCCCAAAGTCCCAACGGACCGGCACCCAAACCCAAGTTTGGATGCAAGTCCAAACGCATGCATGTACACCAGCAAAGTCCCTACGGGACGGCACCCAACCCAAGTTTGGACGCAAGTCCAAACGCAAGCATGTACGCCCCTCAAAGTCCCTACGGGACGGCACCCAAACCCAAGATTGGACGTAAGTCCTACGACTCCAAAACAATAACCAAATCATCCTGACCGACCATCGTTTTCACCTTCAATACAACGGATGTAACCACTCCGGCGATAGGGGAGGAAACAGTTGTTTCCATCTTCATGGCTTCGATCACAAATAAAGGATCATTTACTTTAACTTTGTCCCCTTGCTTAACAAGGATTTCAGAAATGGAACCCTGCAAAGGAGCACCAACTTCATTTGGCGCTGTAGCTTTTTGGTGGATCACTTCAGTGGACGCAGCGTTGTTATCGTTAATGGAGATAGTTCTGGTTTGTCCGTTGAGTTTAAAGGTAACGAGGCGTTCTCCTTTTTCATTAGGTTCAGACATATATCTGAACTGAATGAGCACCCTTTTTCCAGGCTCCAGTTCAACTAACACTTCTTCACCCGCTTTCAGACCAAAGAAATAGGTCGTGGTGGGTAGCCATTGAACCTTGCCATATTTTTCTACGTGTTCCCTAAAATCAGCAAACACTTTCGGATAGAGTAAGAAGGACAATAAATCTGTCATCTCCATTTGCTTCCCAAATTTCTTTTTAAAGGATTTGAACTCTTTGACAAAATCAATTTGCTTTAAATTTTTATTGGGTTTGTGCTTATAAGGCTTTTCATCTCTTAGCACCAACTTTTGAAAACTTTTAGGGAAGCCGCCCTTTATCTGTCCCAAGTCTCCTCGCATCAAAGCTTTTACACTGTCAGGAAACGCCAAGGTATTATCCTTTTGTAAGACATCCTCTTTCGTTAAATTGTTAGAAGTCATAAACATCGCCATATCCCCAACTACTTTCGATGAAGGTGTCACTTTGATGATATCTCCAAATAATTGATTGGCAATAATGTAGTTTTTCTTAATGGTTTCGAATTGATCTTCGAGCCCAAGTCCACGCGCTTGAGGACGTAAGTTGGAGTATTGTCCACCAGGGATTTCATGATTATAGACTTCTGCTGTACCGGCACGTAGTTCTGTTTCAAATGGATAATACACTTCTCGTACCGCTTCCCAATAATTAGAAAAACCATTCAAAGAATCAATGTTAATAGGATTTTCTCGACGGTGTCCTTTTAGACTGGCAGCGATACTATTAAAATTTGGTTGTGAGGTCAATCCAGACATGGATGCAAGGCTCACATCTATAATATCTACGCCAGCATTAACCGCAGTTATTAATGTACTACTTTGAATACCAGCCGTATCATGCGTATGCAAATGAATCGGTAAATCAATATTCTTTTTTAATTCTTTTATTAAGATTTCGGCAGCTTTTGGTTTTAATAATCCTGCCATATCTTTGATGGCTAAAATATGGGCACCAGCATCTTCAATGCGACGAGCCAAATCAATGTAATATTGCAAATCAAATTTGGTTCGTTCTGGATCCGTAATATCACCAGTGTAACAAATGGATACTTCTGCGAGTGATTCCGTTTCTTTGCGTACTGTTTTAATACTGGTTTCCATTGCTTTCAACCAGTTCAAACTATCAAATATCCTAAAGACGTCAATACCGGTCTTCGCCGCTTCTACAACAAATTTTGCTACTAGGTTATCAGGGTAGGCTGTATATCCTACCGCATTAGAGCCTCTCAATAACATTTGTAATAAAGTATTTGGAATATCCTTGCGCAATAGTCTTAAACGCTCCCAAGGATCTTCTTTCAAAAAACGCATCGCTACATCAAAAGTAGCCCCTCCCCAGACCTCCATGGAAAAAACATTATGACCATGATGAAAAGCAAAACTCTTAGCAACTCGCATCAAATCCAAAGTCCGCATTCTAGTTGCAAGCAATGATTGGTGCGCATCTCTAAAGGTTGTATCTGTATATTGTATGGCTCTAGTTTGTTTGATTTTTTGTGCAAACTTATCCGGACCTAGTTCTGTCAATAAGGCTTTAGAACCTTTTTGAAAAACAATGTTTGCGGGATATTCTGGAGCAGTAGCAGGTCTAAATACTTTTCTAGAATCAATATATTTGACATCAGGATTGCCATTTACGATGACGTTGCCGACAAATTTTAACATCTTGGTACCCCGGTCTTTGCGCTTTGGTATTTTAAATAGTTCTGGGTGATCTGGAATAAAATTCACAGTCGCTTCGCCAGAAATAAAAACAGGATGCTCCAACAAGTTTAGCAAAAATCCAATGTTCGTTTTGACTCCTCGTATTCTAAATTCACGAAGGGTTCTATGTAACCTTTTGGCAACACCTTCTATTTTTCGACCTTGCCCAGTTACCTTGACGAGCATACTATCAAAGAATGGCGAAATAGTCGCTCCGGCATAAGCACTACCTGCATCAAGTCTTATCCCAAAACCGGCTGCACTCCTGTATGCCGTTAAAGTTCCATAGTCAGGTGTGAAGTCATTTTCTGGATCTTCAGTCGTGATTCTGCATTGAATGGCACAACCATTTATTTTGATGCTGTCTTGGCTGTCAATATAGATACCTGGTGCAGATAGCGGATGGCCCATCGAAATCAAAATTTGAGAACGTACGATGTCTATATCGGTGATCTCTTCGGTAATGGTATGTTCTACTTGGATACGAGGATTTACTTCAATGAAATATATATTCTCCTCCTTATCTATTAAAAATTCGACGGTTCCGGCACAGTAATAATTTGCCTGCCGACCTAGACGTAATGCATAATCATATAGCTTATCTTTGGTCTTCTGGGAAATGGATACGCAAGGTGCCACTTCGACCACTTTTTGAAACCGTCTTTGAACCGAACAATCTCTTTCAAAAAGGTGTACTAAGTTGCCATATTTGTCTCCTAGTAATTGAACTTCAAGATGTTTTGGCTCCGCAATGAATTTTTCAATAAAAACAGTACCATCATTGAATGACTTCTCAGCTTCGCCACTGGCTTCTTCAAATAAAGTAGGAAAGTCTTTTTCGTTATGAACCACACGCATGCCACGACCACCACCGCCTGCAGCCGCTTTTATCATAACAGGAAACCCTATTTTTTTTGCCTCTTTCAATCCCGCTTGAGCCGTCTTTGCTTCATTTTTTCCACCTTCAATTAATGGAACTTTAGCCGCTCTAGCCAATTTTTTAGCTGCGACCTTATCGCCGAGCATTTCCATTGTCTCAGGGCTAGGGCCAATAAAGACGATTCCTTCAGCTCTACACCTTTTAGCAAATTCAACATTTTCCGAAAGGAATCCATAACCGGGATGAATGGCGTCAACCCCTATTTCTTTCGCTAAATTAATAATCCTATCGATATCCAAATATGGTTTTAAGGGCTCATCATCTAATCCGATTTTGTAGCTTTCATCCGCTTTATACCTGTGTAATGCATATCTATCTTCGTAGGTATAGATGGCAACCGTTCGGATATTTAATTCAGAGATGGCACGTAAGATTCTGATGGCAATCTCACTTCGGTTTGCAACTAGAACTTTCTTGAATGGTTTAATCTTGACTTTTTTGGACATTTGCTTTATCTATCGTTAAAAAAAAAGTTGAGTAAAGATAAGGAATCTTTATGTGTAATTCTACGCGAGAATGGGGCGAATATTAAAAAAATCCGAATTTAGCTATGGCTGATTCGGATTTTCTTCTCTGTTCTCTTATTTATTGGCTCTAAGTCAATTAGGGCTAACTACTTCTGCTTTTGGAGGCATGGGCAATGCAGGCGGCACGACTGGTTCGCTTTCTACTGGTTCGGGTATCCTCTTTTCAGCATGCTGAGTAACCACGCGTTTCTTGGGTTTTGGGTGTCGAAATCCATCATGCTCCACTGGTGGCTCAGGACCTCTAGGATCTTCCGTTTCAGGATGTTTAGTGATAGTAGCGTTTTTAGACTCAGTTTGTTTTTGAGATGCAGACCTTTTAGGTTTTTGAATAATCTCCGCAGGGATAGAGGCACGAGTAGGCTCAGGTGGCATCGGTAATTCAAAATTTTCTTGCGCAAAAGAATAGGTGCAGGAAAATAAAGAGACTAAGAAGAAAGATAATATTTTAGCTTTGATCATGATACTGAATATTAGGTAAAAAAGGTATACTTTTAGAAGCGGCATATTCCATGCCAACCTCTTATAAATAGTATATCTAGCACCTTTAGAGAAGGTATCCTATGCTTTTTCAATAGGATGAACCATCGGGAGTTTAGCTAATTTTGTTTCCTTTGGACCTATGCTAAGGAAGCCAAAAAGACCTCCACTAGAACGAGCTACTTCATTACCAAAATGAAGAAATGAATCGTACAGTTTATAAGCCAACGGTGCTTTTAACTTGGGAAAAATAGCATTTAGTTTTTCTAATTCTCCAGAAATGAATGCATTACGTTCTTCTATGTTAGGGTGCTGATTGTAAATTGCTGCCGCTTTCTCTGAAAAATGATCAGCTGCTTTTGTGAAAAAATCATCCAAAGGGTCTTCTTTTGAGAAGGTATAGATATTAGCTATTTTTTCTGCCCAATTCCTTTCTTTTTGGTCAAAGTCCCCATCTGCTCCTCCTATCAATGCAGCTATCATAGGTAAAGTATCTCTAAGTATGCCAAATTCTTCAGTCGTTAGGTGTTTAAATCCTTCAATCATTTTGCCTGTTCTTTTGTTATTAAGTGAGTGCAAATATAGACTATTTTTCTAAAAGCAACAGGTTACCTTTGAATTGTGTGTTTAACATTTTGCACTTTCTTGATTTCTCGGTTCTTCGCTAGAACATAAATTTATCCTTTTTCTCTATTGTCTTGATTTCTTACGCACTTTGAATTAATGAGTGAAAGATTTGCAAGGAATCAGGAATAGACTTCTCTATTGGACATTTGAGCCTTAAAGCTATACGAAACAAATAGCTTCTAGCCCTGAACAATTCAATTGGCTATAGAACATAGTTTCTTTTTTTATATGTTTATGAAGGGTTACAAGCGCTAAAGAGTGATTTTTGTCAGCAAAAGAAGAAAAAAAACATGATTTAAGTCAGATGTATCAAATCTATTCCTATATTTGCGCCAAACAATTCGAGAGTTATGACACTAGTATTAATACTAATAAGCACTTTTTTGGTTTTGGTCGTTCTGTTACGGGGCGCCAAGTTAATAGAAGTAGCAAAAAGTCTGAAAAATCAGGAAGAAGCAAATTTTAAGACCTCCAATGTTCAAGGGCTACTGATGGTTGCCTTTGGGGTCGTGTTTTTAGTTGGCGTCTTTTGGGCTAACTATCATTATGAAAATTACATGCTCGGTTTTGGTCCACATGATTCGGCCTCGGTACATGGTACATTAATAGATACTTTGCTTTGGAGAACCATCATCATAACGGGGATTGTTTTCGTTTTGACACACATCGCCCTATTTTGGTTTGCCTTTAAATATAGAGAAAGAGCAGGTCACAAAGCCAGATATATTTCTCACGATAATAAGCTCGAACTGATATGGACGATTACCCCAGCGGTAGTTATGACTATGTTGGTTTTTGGTGGACTAGACATTTGGAATGACATCATGCCAGATGTAGAGGATAAGTCGAATTTAATTGAATTAGAGGCAACGGGTTTTCAGTTTGGATGGATATTGCGGTATCCTGGGCCAGATGGTGAATTTGGCTCAAGAAATTTTCGTCTCATTACAGGTTCTAATCCTTTAGGACAAAACTGGGATGATGTAAAGAATCATGATGATATGCACGTCAGTAAGATTGTTTTGCCGAAAGGTAAGCAAGTAAGAGTGAAAATAGCGGCAAGAGATGTATTACATAGTTTCTTTTTGCCACACTTTCGTGTAAAAATGGATGCGGTACCCGGTATGCCTACACATGCTATTTTTACACCCCAATATACGACAGAAGAATATAGACAGCGGCTTTCTACCATACCCGAATATCAAGAACCTGCTGATCCAGAAGAACCAGACGGACCCAAAAAGTGGGAAACTTTTAACTATGTGTTGGCTTGTGCCGAATTATGTGGTAACGGCCACTTTAGCATGAAGAAAGAAGTTGTTGTGGTAGAGCCCGCTGAATATGAGGCTTGGTTAAAAGAGCAAAAATCTTATTATTTGACTTCCGTCAAAAAAGCCCCTAA